>JACPZK010000011.1 GCA_016195565.1 Nitrospirota bacterium
CCTACAGGATAAAATACAATACCTATAGGCCGCATGAGGCGCTGGGATATGATATCCCGGCTAATTATTATAAACTTGAAAATCTGGTGGGACTAACTTTAAACTCGAAATAGTTGTTCCGAAAAAGTCGAGCAGGACAAGAACAGATTAAATCCTCATAATGGGCTATGCTTGAATTCAATTCACGATAAAGCATTTGAGAGAGGATTTCTAACTGTAACTCCAGAATATAAAATCAAATTGTCGAAATGTTTTGACGATTTCAAAAAAGATGGTGCAGTAAAAGATTTGTTTTTCAAATACAATAATCAATCCATCATTTTACCTGACAAATTTCTACCGTCGAAAGAATTCTTGGATTATCATTATAAGGACATTTTCATTAAATGAACAGCGTTGAACAAATTGAAGAGAGTTATTTACGTTCGAATAGAACAGTAGAAACAATTTTACTAACAGACTTAAGCAACAGTTCTCGTCAGAAAATTGTTTATGTTTATAATTATGAAGGCTATCATTACAGGGTTTTTGATAACGTAATAGAACTCACAAAATTTTTAAATAATAATGAATTCAGAATTTTGAAAGAATACTTAAAAGATTATTGGGTTTACAATTTTCTTGAAAAATATCAGTTTAATACCTAATAGGTGAATGGAGTGAAATATATGTTTTCCTCACACAAATCCAATAGTGCAAAAGTCCTCAGTGCCATAGCGCAGAGCCTCTTGACAGCAAATTACCTATTGCAGTAAAATTAACTGCAATTGTAGTAATATTCACTGCAAACCAATGAGACAACCATTAGAAAAGATATTTAGTTCAAGAATCAGGGCAAAGGCGCTCGGGTGGTTTTATATGCATACAGACGAGAGCTTTTTTGTTCGCCAGCTTGCAAATATCTTAGAGGAAGACTCCACCAATCTCAGCCGTGAACTTTCAAGTCTCGAAAAGGTTGGAATCTTATCATCAATGCGGCAGGGGAATCTTAAATATTTCAAGGTAAACAGGAAATGTCCTTTTTCCGATGAGCTTAAAGGCCTTATTCTTAAGACCGTTGGCTTAATCGGAGAACTCAAATCCTCCCTTGAAAAAATGCCGGCCATTAAATATGCCTTTATATATGGCTCATATGCAAAGGGCGAGGAAAAGGCAGAAAGCGATATAGACTTAATGATTATAGGAGATACCGAGATTGATAAACTTGATTCGCTTGCAAGCAGTATTGAAAAGAGGGTCGGCAGGTCAATAAACTATATAATATACAGCAACAGTGAATTCTTATATAAAAAAAAGAAGAAAGACGGCTTTATCATTGATGTCTTAAAAGATAAAAAGATAATGCTGATAGGAGATGAGAATGGGCTTAAAAGGGCTTGAGTCTCAAGGCTTGATAGAGAAGATAAAATTCAGCGATAAACAGATTCTCTCGAATCTTAAGCGAGCAGGCAAAGACCTTTTAACTGCAAAAGCCAATCTTGAGATAGACGAGGAATGGGCTTATACAATTTCATACCATGCAATGCTAAGAGCAGGCAGGGCTTTGATGTTCTCTATGGGTTATCGCCCTAAGGGGAAAGATCAGCATAAAACAGTAGTTGATTTTTGTGCGGATATACTCGGGGAAGATTTCAAGACTCTAACAGACAGGTTTAACAGGATGAGAGTAAAAAGGCACGACTTCATATATGAGCCTGAAAGGCCTATCTCTCAAACAGAGGCTGTAAATTCCTTTGAAAGCGCTGAGAGGTTTGTTAAAGAAATAACAGATAAGATACAAAAATCACATCCGCAGAAAGGATTATTTAAATGATGCAATATAGACCGGATAAAATCTCAGTCAGATATTTTATCCTCCCCATCCCCATCTCTCCAATAAAAACTTCGCTCCTTCTTTATCCAACGGCTGATTTCCTGCGCCGCATTGCGGGTCTTGAATGCAGGAGGGGCATCCTTCCTCGCAGGAACATTCCGATATAACTGTCAGCGCTGCCTTAAACCACTCATCCATAACATCAAACGCCCTTTTCGTCAGCCCGATTCCGCCTTCATACCCGTCATATATAAAGATTGCCGGTTCTTTAAATGCCGGATAAAACGGATAACTCAGGCCGCCAATGTCACCCTTATCGCATAAGGCAAAGAGGGGCATGCACGCTATTGAGGCATGTTCAAATGCATGAAGGCTCCCTGCAAGGTTATAGCCGAGAGATTCCATATCATTCTCTGTGTCTTTATCTATCCTTAACCACAATCCCTCTGTATCAAAAATATATTCAGGCATATCAAGGTCATGCCTTGAGAGCCTTGTCCTGTCAAATATATTTTTCCTGTCATACCCTGTCACCCTGTTTTTCATTCTTAATCTGCCTCTGAAAACTTCCATGTTTCCCATCTTCCTGACTTCCATCTCTTCTATCACCTCTGTCTCATCCTTTGTGCGCGCCTGAGTGTAATACAGGACATCAACCTCCTTGCAGATAACCTTTCTTTCTTCAATCATGAGTTCGGATACCCTGTAATGCCTTCCGCGGTGGAGATAGATTGCGCCCGGAAACGCCTCTCTGAATATCCTTGCGCCGCTTAAATCTCCGATATGCCTTCCGGATTCAGCCACTATATCAAAAGGCCTTCCGATAGCCCTTATCTCAACCTCTCTGTGCGGCGTCCTGCTTCGTGAAAACCAGATGCCGCCTCTTTTGCCGGGATTCAACATGCCTTCCTGAACAAGCTCTTCTATCAGGGGCCTAAGTTTTTCAGTGTCATAAATGCTGTCTCCGGCTTTCAGGTATATCTCGGATGAGGCGCAGGGAAGATGCTTTTTAATGATATTTTTATTCTCCGGGTCTATGACTCCGGCCTCATGTGATTTTTCAAAGAACGCATCGGGATGCCTCATAAAATACTGGTCCAGCGCATCCTGAATCGCAATCATCGCTATCAAAGATTCCTGCCCCTCTCTTCCAACCCGTCCTGCCCTCTGCCATGTGCTTGATATTGAACCCGGATAACCTGCAAGGATGCATGCATCAAGTCCTCCTATATCAACACCGAGTTCAAGGGCGCTTGTTGAGACAACACCGAGCAGTTCACCGCTGAAGAGTCTCTGCTCTATCTCTCTCCTTTCCTTTGGAAGGAAACCCGCGCGATAGGGGCTGATTTTTTCGGCAAACTGAGGAGCCCTGTCAACAGTCCACTTATATATAAGCTCTGTAATCTTTCTCGCCTTTGTGAACACAATGGTCTTCAAGCCTGCCTCAAGGCATTTGATGAATAGAGCGGTTGCCTCTGTATAAGGGCTTTCAAGCACCGGGTTTATGAACATGAAGTGCTTCCCTCCCCTCGGCGCTCCGTCTTCTGTCACAGTCTTAAAAGGCAGTCCGATGAGTTCCTCTGCAAGGCTCTTCGGATTCGCAATCGTAGCTGAACAGGCGATGAACTGGGGGCTTGAACCCCAGTAATTGCATATCCTTCTGAGCCTCCTCAATACATGGGCAACATTAGAACCGAACACCCCCTTATATGTGTGTATCTCATCAACAACAACATATTTAAGATTCTTAAAGAACTCTTCCCATTTTGCATGAAAGGGGTTTATTGCAAGATGGAGCATATCAGGGTTTGTGAATATGACATTAACGCGCGAGGGCAATTCTGTTTCCCCCGCGATCCCCCTTTGAAAAACCTTTCGTATCTTTCCCCTTCTATATGCTGCTGTATCTCCGTCATAGACCTCAGCACAGCGTAAGGGGGATTTCGTGCCTCTTGCAGTTTTTTCTTTCAGCAATCCATCCTCATCGCCTTTTAAAATCCCCCCATGCCCCCCTTTGCTAAAGGGGGGCATGGGGGGATTAATACCCACTTCATCAAAGATCTCATTAAGGTTCTTAACCTGATCCTGCTCAAGCCCTTTCAGCGGAAAGATATACAGGGCTGTGGCTTCAGGATTTTCAATTATGGATTCAATAACAGGTATGTTATAGATGAGGCTTTTTCCGCTTGCAGTCGGAGTCATTACAACAACATTTTCGCCCTGCCTGATTAAATCTACGGCCTCAACCTGGTGGCTCCAGAACAGTTCAATCCCCTGATTCTTAAAAACCCTTCTTAATCTCTCATCAAGGTCAATCTTTTTATACAACGGTTCTACTGGATGAATATACCTGTGCTCTGTTATTGAGGAGATAAACCTGTCGTCTTTTTCAAGCGACTCAATAAGATTAATAACTGACATTCCTATCTTCTATTCCATAAATAATTTCTAAAATACAGATAGGACATAGTATTTGAGCGGTTTTATTTTGCCGATATTCATACAGTTAGTATTTTGATAAATAAAGAGGCAAAATACCTCGGAGGTCGAAAACCGAGAATGAGCGAGAGTACTATGTCCTATCTGGTTAAGCATAGTTTATGAATTTTCTGGGCTAAGAGTCTTCTTCATCGCCTGACCAACCATATTCACCGATCAAAGGCACAAACACACACGGCACATGCAATTGTTCTGACAAAGCGCCTTTGGATTTTTTTACAATTAAAAGCTGCTGCGAAAACCGTATTCCAACAGGGGCAATAATTATTCCTCCGTCAGATAATTGTTCTATCAAAGGCTCAGGAATCTTAGGTGAACCTGCTGTTATAAGTATCCTGTCAAAAGGAGATTCTTCAGGCAAGCCGAGCGTGCCGTCGCCTGTTATGACATGGATATTATTATATCCCAGCGCCTGAAATCTCTCCTCTGCCTTTTTAGCAAGCAAAGCTTTTCGCTCTATTGTAAAAACCTCTCTGGAAAGCTCTCCAAGGATTGCCGCCTGATAACCCGAACCGGTCCCTATCTCCAGGACTTTTTCATCTCCTTTAAGCTCCAGGAGTTCTGTCATTATCGCAACCATATATGGCTGTGAGATTGTCTGGTCATCGCCGATTGGAAGGGCCATGTCGTCATAAGCATTGTGCCGCATATAATCATCAACAAAAAGATGCCTCGGCGCCTTTCTCATTGCAGAGAGAACGCGTTCATCCTTTATTCCCCTCGGAATAAGCTGGGTATCCACCATCAAATCTCTTAATCGTTTAAAATCTTCCATGTTTGCGTTTGTTGCGTTATAACGCTAAACGCTTTGCAATTTCCCTTGCCGCCATCACCCCTGACGCCGACGCCTGAATCAGGCCTCTGCTCACCCCTGCGCCGTCTCCGACAGCAAAGAGATTTTTAACCTCTGTCTCAAGGTTTCTGGTCAGGGTTAACTGCATTGAATAAAACTTGACCTCCACTCCGTAAAGAAGCGTATGTTTTGAATTCACTCCGGGCGCAATTTTATCAAGGGCGTCAATCATCTCCATGATATCCGAGAGATAACGGTAAGGTATGACGAAACTTAGATCTCCAGGAGTTGCATCTTTCAAAGTGGGCTGTACCCTTCCTTTTGCTATTCTCTCAGGCGTTGAACGCCTGCCTGCCTGCAGGTCTCCAAGCCGCTGCACAATAACGCCCTTGCCGATGAAGTTAGCCAGCCTCGCAATATATCTTCCGTAAGAAATGGGCTCATCAAACGGCTCTGTAAATACTGTGCTTACGAGGAGGGCAAAATTTGTGTTGCCGGTTTTTCTGTCAGCATAGCTGTGCCCGTTCACTGTCCAGAGGCCCTTCAGATATTCTTTTACAACCTCGCCGTAAGGGTTAACGCAGAAGGTTCTTACCTTATCGTCAAATTTTTTTGAATGGAAGATCAATTTCGGCTCGTATGTAATGCTGGTAAGATGTTCAAAAACAGAGGCCGGGATTTCAACCCTTACTCCTATGTCAACAGGGTTCTGAAGCAGGGTAAGATGAAGACGCCTTGATTCTTTTTCAAGCCATTTTGAACCTTCTCTGCCGGGAGCCAGTATCACATAATCAGAATAGATTTTATCTCCGTTTTTGAGTCTTATTCCAGCAGCCCTTCCCTTTTCTACAAGAACACTTTCAACATCCGTCTCGAATAACGTTTCGACCTTGCCATTCAGCGATTTTTTAATCTTCTTAAGCAAAACCCTGCACCTGTCCGTGCCTATATGCCTTATCCTTGAAGGCACGAATACAATATCGTTTTTGGATGCAAGCCTCTCTATCTTCTGGATTTCCTCTCTGCTTCCTCCGTAAGCCTTTTTAGGGGCGCCGTATTTAATGTAGATGCTGTCGGCATAGTCTATCAACGACTGAAGCGTATCCTTGTCTGTATATCTTAGAAGGAATCCTCCGATTTCAGGCGAGAGGTTCAACTTGCCGTCGCTGAAGGCCCCGGCTCCGCCCCATCCGCTGAGAAGAGCGCACTCAGGGCATGCCTTGCAGGATACATCTTTTATCATCATCGGGCATTTTCTCTGGTCTATATCCCTGCCCTTTTCTACAATGAGTATCTTTGCATTCTTTTTTTTACTGACAAGTTCCAGCGCAGAAAAAATACCTGCCGGGCCTGCGCCGACTATTATGACATCGTATTTCTTCATCTGGAAATACCCATTATTCAGTATTGTCATGCTGAACTTGATTCAGCATCTCCGGTTTTTGATATGTCAGTTGAGACCCCGAAACGAGTTCGGGGTGACATTGTTGAACCCAAACTTTTCTCCAAAAACTCCAGCGCGCTGTAATTCGTCAGATCCAGGTGTATGGGCGTTATGGAGACATAGCCTTTCTGGACAGCATTAATATCCGTGTCCTCTCCGTGCTCCCAGTAAGGAGTTCCTCCCCCTATCCAGAAATGCTTCTCTCCCTTCGGGTCATATGTCTCCTGTATAGCATTGTCATATATGCGTTTCCCCTGCCTTGTGAATTTCACCCCGTGAATGTTTTCTTTTTTTACATTCGGCAGATTGACATTAAGAAGGGTATCGTAAGGAAGCGATTTTTCAAGCGCATACTTTGCGATTTCAATGGAATAGTAAGCCGCTGTATCAAAGTTAAAATTCTTTTCGCCTGCTATTGAGACAGCAAATGACGGTATTCCCATGATAGTGCCCTCTATCGCCGCCGAGACAGTGCCTGAGTAGGTAATATCATCACCGACATTCCCGCCTTTGTTGATGCCTGAGACAATCAGCGCGGGCTTTTCAGGCAGTATTTTATTAACGCCGATTGCAACACAGTCCGTCGGAGTTCCGTTGACTGCATAAATATGCTCACTTCGTTCTTCAGCCTTCAGCGGCCTGTGCAATGTTAATGCGTGGCTTACAGCGCTTCTTTCCCTGTCAGGCGCAACAATATAGGCGTCTCCAAGTTCCTGCATGGCCCTGAAAAGCGCAATAATCCCCTCAGAATGCACTCCGTCATCGTTTGTTACGAGGATTACAGCCATCAGAGGTATTGTATCAGAATATCAGGTTTATCGGGAGATTATGAGTGACGGTCGGAGGTCGTGGAGAGAGGATGTTATGCTTGACATATACGCTCTTTTTGTTTAGAATTAAAACCAAAATAAAATAACTTCTCTCTTTAAAGGGGCTTAATGAAGCGGCGCAATTTCTTTAAATTACTACTTGCCTTTCTTGGTTCAATCAGTTTTGCATCTTTTGCTTATCCTCTGATCAGGTTTCTTGCTCCGCCGGGCCTCGAAGCAAAAACTAAAAAGCTGTCGCTCAGTAAAGGCGAGATACCTGTAGGGAGCGCAAAAAATATTGTCTTCAACAATACACCTGCAATAATCATCAACAGAACTGATAAGGGACTTGTGGCCCTTTCGAAGATATGTACCCACCTCGGATGTATAGTCGAATACAACAGGGATAAGAACAGGTTGCTATGCCCATGTCATGCAGGGGTATACGACCTTGAAGGAAACGTCTTATCAGGACCGCCGCCCAGGCCATTGCAGAAGCTTCCTCTGAAGGTTGAGGGCGAAACCATTGTGATAGGATAAAATAATGTTTAACAAAATAAAAAAATGGCTTGAAGTAAGAATAGGGCTTGACGACCTTACCAGGACACAATTAACAGAATACAGGGTGCCCAAAAACGTCAATATATTTGCAACCCTCGGTTTTGTTGCGCTTGCCGGATATGCGCTCGAGGTTATTTCAGGGATATTTCTCCTCATATACTATACGCCCCATCCTGACCACGCGTTCAGAAGCGTACAGGACATAATGACCAGAGTCCCTTATGGCTGGCTGTTCAGGCAGATGCATGTCATGGGCAGCAACATCCTGATCGCTGTTGTAATGCTCCATATGGTTACTGTTTTCCTGATGGGGAATTATAAGAGACCCAGAGAGCTGACATGGGTTGGAGGAGGCCTGATGCTCCTGGTGACCCTTACATTCGGGCTCAGCGGTTATCTGCTGCCATGGACCCAGTTAAGTTACTGGGCTACTACCGTTGTAACTTCAATGCCTACAGCCTTCCCGTATGTAGGAGACTTCATAGCGCGCTTATTGAGGGGCGGCGACTATATATCAGGCATAACACTCGGAAGGTTCTTTGCCCTGCATATTGCAATTCTGCCTCCGGTATTTTTATCTCTTATCGCACTGCATCTATTTCTCATAAGGCGCATCGGAATCTCTGCAACGCCATTCGGCACATCAGATGAAGAGAAAAGGCCGCTCACCGAATACAAAAAGAAGACATACCCTGACGGTTCTCCTTATTACCCATACTTCTTCCGGAAGCAGCTGTTAATGGTCATGATATATGTTGCTGTCATGTTCTTCCTGATCACATTTATGCCGGCAATGTTCTCCCCTGATGAGGCAAATACGCCTGCTAACCCTTTAAAGACGCCTTTCCATATAAGGCCGGAATGGTATTTTTTAGCTCCGTACCAGATGCTGAAACTGATACCCAACAAGTTTCTCGGCATAAGCATACAGATAATCCTTGTCGGCATCTTTCTCTTATGGCCCTTTCTTGATAGTCAGAAAGAAAAAAACGTATTCAAAAGACCTGTACTGCGCGGCGTATTTACCTTTCTTCTTGCTCTCTGGGTTGTCTTAATGTTCTGGGGGAAATACTGATGAGATACCTTTTTATTTCGTTGCTGGTAATTTTCATCTTGCCCTCGTTCGCCGTGGGAGGGTACAAAGAGGAATTTGAACGGGAATTCATGTCCCAACCCTGGGCAGGCGAACAGGCTGAAGAGAATGCCTGTATTGCATGTCATGTCTCTGATAAAATGGAGCCTAAACTAAAGAATATACCTCAGAACTGGCAGATGAGCATCCATTATGAAAATAATGTGTCATGCCATGACTGCCACGGCGGTGACCCGATGGATGCCGCCATGTCAATGTCACGCCAGAGGGGTTTTATCGGAGCCCCGAAATATACCGAGGTGCCTGAGTTCTGTGGTAAGTGTCATATAGGAATATTGAAGAATTACCTTGAAAGCGGTCATGGGAAGGCGCTGAAAAAAACAGGAAAAGGGCCTAATTGTGTTACCTGTCATGGTTCTCATAAAGAAGAGCAATTTATACAGAAGGCAAATATCGACATCATAAATGAACAGCGTTGTACAAAATGTCACTCATACGAAAGGGCCATGATAATGAAACAGGCCCTCTTCTTCACAGAAAAGAAAATAGGAGAACTGGAAGATAATTTTAAGAGTTTAAAAAAAGAAGGCGTATTCACAGCGGATGATGAAAAGCCGCTCTTTAGCACTCAGGCGGAATTTCGCGCCCTCTTTCACACAGTCGATGTGTCTCTTGTCAAGGAAAGAACCGATGAGTTCAGAAAGAGGATAGACATCATAGAAAAAAATATCCAGGACACATTCGGCGAACTCCGTTTCAGGAAGAACTTCTCAGCATTCATTTTGCTTCTTTTCACTGGGATGGGCGTCGTACTTTTTCTGATATCAAAAACACCCAAGGAATAAAACTCTAATCCGCTTTTTCAATGAAGAACTCTGCGGCAAGACTGCAGGATATTAAAAATAAAATTTGAGTGAGTTTTGTTTTTGTCATTCCCTTTTAAGCTTTTCCTTCTTTCAGGCTATCCAATTTTATATTATCCAGCGTCCTCAGAATATCCACTCTTGAAACTATGCCAACCGGATGGCCTTCCCCATCTACTATAATTACTCTTTTTATCTTTCTGTCGGCAATACTTCTAATCAGTTCCTTCATAGAAGTATCTTCAAGGGCTGTTATTGCAGGAGAGGTCATTATTTCCGATGCGGTATCACCGAACTTTTTGCCCTTTTGCGCTTCAGGAAGGACCAGCTTCCCAAGCCTCTCTGCAACTTCCGGCTCATGTCTTATCTCCTGAAAGATAATGTCCGACTCTGAGACAACACCTATCACTTTATTATCGGCATCCACTACCGGGACAGCGCTTATACGTCTGGAGATAAGCAGTTTGCCTATTTCATCTACTTCAGTCTCGGGAGAAACTGTTATCAGGTGCCTGGTCATAATATCACGCGCAACAATCCCTTTGGCTCTAAGCCCGAAGCGCAGCTTACCGGTATAGACCGGAACTGCGAATTTAAGCAAGAAGGTATATAACATTGCGCCTGAAGCCCATATCCCTATGGTAACGAGTATCTCCTGCATGGTAGGGATATATTCGTATATCTCTCCCAGAGTATCAGGGACGAACCCCGGGATTATAAGGCCCATGCCTTTTTCTATATACACGCCCGTGATAACAAAGACACAGGCCATATTCAGCGTTACGAAGTTCTCGCGTGTCCTTGGGAAAAGAAACATGAAGAAAGCAGTGATGTTCATGGCAGTAGCAAACCATATCCAGGGAACAAGGTTGTTGTGTCCATGCAGACCGAAGTAAAGATATTTTACAGGCTCTGAATGTATGCTCCCTGAGTAGAATTCCTTGAATACCTCTGCTCCAAGGAGGAACAGATTAAGACCTATGGCGTAAGCGATCAGTTCGGCAATTTTAAAGATTGCCTTGTTTTCAATCTCAACATCCGAAAGTTTCCTTATGATCTGGAAAAGGACAATCATTATCGCGGGACCTGAACAGAAAGCCGAAGCTAAAAAGCGCGGAGCAAGAATTGAGGCATTCCAGAAAGGCCGGGACGAAAGCCCGTTATAAAGAAATGCGGTTACTGTATGAATGCTGACAGCCCATGGTATGGAAAGGATTATCAAGGGGCCTATCACAGACATCTTGTATTCCTTGCCGATTGAAAGCCTGTATAAGACATAAAAGACAATGGCAGTATTTATTATGAGATAACCGTTCAGCGCCACAACGTCCCACGCAAGCAGGGATGACGGGAAGTTCATGGCGCCTATCGCAGGCAGGATATGCCAGACCCGCAGAGGCTGACCCATGTCTACCATAATGAAGAGTATGCACATGACTATTGCTGTTACTGCGAGCAGTTCACCAAAGAGCACTATCTCCTTTATGGGCTTGAAATTATATATATACGCAGGGATTACGAGAAGAACTGCTGCTGCCGCAACGCCGACAAGGAATGTGAAATTCGAGATGTACAGGCCCCAGGATACCTGATCCCTCATTGCGGTTGCTATCAGTCCCCTGTTTATCTGTCCTGCATATGCGCTTATACCAAGAAGAACAAGGAAGGAAAGGAAGGAAATCCACATATAATATTTCTTATTCCCTATCGCTATCTGTCTCAGGGCTATGAAGAAGTTCTTTATTATCATTATCTGGATCATTGAAACCTCCTATTTCCCGTAGGCGAAGAAGTAGTAGAACTTCGGGTTGGTGTTAAGATCTTCCTTCAGCCTGAAGACCCTTTTGTGCTCTATCGCATATCTAATCTCGCTCTGGGGGTCGAGGAGGTTCCCGAACTTTCTCGCACCTACAGGGCACGCCTCAACACAAGCGGGATATCTGCCGTTCCTCGTCCTCTGTATGCAGAACGTGCACTTCTCTACAACCCCTTTATAGCGTGGACGGTTCCCGAGGTAATGTGTCTTTGGATTTATCTTCTCGGCGGGCCTGCCGGGCTCCCCCCAGTTAAAACGCCGCGCACCGTATGGACAGGCTGCCATACAGTATCTGCAGCCTATGCACCAGTTGTAGTCTATCACCACGATACCGTCAGGCTCTTTCCATGTAGCCTTCGTAGGACATACCCTGACACAGGGCGGGTTTTCGCACTGCTGGCATTGGACTGGCATATAAAAATATTCCTTTTCAGGTACCTGAGCCGGATTGTAATATTTCTCTGAATTTTCGAGATCCACCCATTTCTCGCCCTTCCTGAACCTGAGCACTGTTATCCAGTGTATCTGCGGGTCAAGAGACTGGTTGTTTTCTTCCACACATGCATAAACACACCTTCTGCAGCCAATGCATCTGGAGAGGTCAAGTCCGTATCCGAATAAGACACCCGGCATTGGTTTTTCATTGCCTACCTTTATCTCTTTCCTGTATTTATCCTCATAATCTTTTTCAAGGCGGCTGAGAACCTTCTTTATCTCTGCCTCGTTCATCTCCCTGAAATGCTTCTGGAAGAATGCCTCCCAGAATGAGGCGTTTGCCTTATCAAGAGGAAGCGCAACACTCGCAAGCCCGAGAGCAGCGCCCTGAAGGAATGTCCGTCTGCCTATACATCTTTTTCTGTCTTGCTTCATAAGTACCTCTTATTTTATATCTGCAGGCCTTACCGGCGGTGGTAATGGTGCAATCGCTTTGAATTCAGGGTCATGAGGCCAATGGCAATGTACGCAGAGGAGATACTGCTTCTCCCCATTCCACATACCTGTTCTTTTACCATGCAGCCCTGCCTTCCATTCACGGAGTATGAAACCGTGGCATTGCCCACAGAGGTTGTACGACTCATCAAAACTCACAAGCTTGCCATTTGCAAGTCTTAGCCTGTCCCTGTTATCCGGATTATGGCAGTCGAAACACCAGCCGCCAGGCATATGTCTTAGAACGATGTTATCATGCATTGCCTCAAGTTTCCTCGGGGTCTTGTTCGCAGGCATGCCCTGATGGCACTGCGAGCAGGGGAAGATTCCCGGTGTGAATGGAGGTGGAGGGACGAGGAATTTCTTCTGAACTTCATGTTCTGCAGATTCTGATATTGCAGGAAAAAAAATGGATCCGATAAGAACAACAAACAAAGTAAAACCTGCAATTTTACCCTTCATATCTCCTCGTTTATCGTGTTTAACAGGATGTTAATTGGTCTAATAATACAATAATCCTGTGAAGAATTACAAGTCATCAAGTCTATCGGTGTTATAGCTCTCATATACCTTCAATAGAAAATCCCTGTCAGAGAGCATTAATGTGATTCTTTTACGTTGAAGACAGGGAATATCTTGGCAAATACCCAGAAAAGCACAAACGGCATGATAAAAATACTGACAGCTCCGCCCAGCCCTTCCTTAAACGTTTCCCAGTCATGCGGAATTATTGGCATATGATAGTGCATATATCCTGCGAAAGTTAAAGAGAATGCCTGACCGCCGATAACGACATTATACCTCATCATGAAGACGCCGAAAAGCACGAGGATGACGCCGATGACGGCTCTTCTCAACGTGAGCCATGGCGTCAGGAAGAGGATAAAGGGCACAAGGTTTCCGAGACCGTACTGTAGGATGAATATATCGGTAAAGTCCCTCCCGTAAATAACGCTTCTCAAGACATCCCATGACTTCACTGCTGTATATCCCCTGAAGATAAGGTCAAGAAGCTCAAGGCTTATGGCAAAGATCAGAAAGAACAGCAGATATTTTGCTGTCATTTTTATTACATGGATTTCGACGCTCTTTATCTCCTCCCTGGACTGATGATGCATTGCATAAGGCGCCTTGTTGCGGGACGCAAAGCGCTTTCTCAATTCCATAGTAACAATATAAGTAAGCATACAGAGGGCAATCCCTGAAACAATTGCAGACATAATGAATATAACAGGCATGAGCGGCGTCATCCAGAGCGCATTTGCTTTAACAGAGCCGAATATAAAACCTGCATAGCCGTGAAGGAAACAGGCAACAGGTATTCCTATCCCGGCAAGTATTTTTATTGCCTTTTCATCTCTTTTAAGTGACTCCTCGCTTATGTCATAGACTCCGAGAGTGAGAGTGCAGAATATCACAAATTTTATCCACTCAAGCAGCGTCTTGTCTTTCTTTTCCTTAAGCGGAAGCGCTACTTCAACAAAGTGCTTTCTGTATAAAAACCAAAGTTCAGAGGCAACAATGGCGCCGTATGAAAAAAACACGATGCCGAAAGCGGCGATGGCGGAGGTAAAATGCGGGGTCATCATGACATTGATGCCCCTAAACGGGTGCTGGAGATGCAGAACAATGGGCATAGGCGCGGCAAAAAGAAGGGCAAAGGAAAAGACAAGCGCAAACCGTGCAATATCCTTCAGTTCCTTTATGCCGAAAACATGATAGAGGGATGAAAGGACAAAAGCCCCGGCAACGAGCCCCGTCATAAAAGGATACATGACAATCTGAATACTCCAGTAAATATATTCATTCGGAGTGACGAACAACTCCTTTAAAGTCCAGACTTCTCCGTGAACCATGGCTATCTTACCTCCTCATCCAGACCTATGTAATAGACCTGCGGTTTTGTTCCGTACTCACTCTTCAACACCCCTACCCTCTCGGTCGTGATTATCCTGGTGACAGGGTCGTTCGGATCCTTTATATTCCCTATCATCCTTGCGCCAAAGGGACATGCCTGCACACAGGCTGTCTTCATCCCCTTTGTTATCCTGTGATAGCAGAAATTGCATTTCTCAGCAGTATGATGCACAGGATGAAAGAACCTGACGCCATAAGGACATGCCATAATGCAGTACCCGCATCCAATGCACCACTTCCTGTCAACGAGCACAACGCCGTCCTCTGTCTGATATGTAGCTCCGACAGGGCAGACCTGAACACAGGGAGGGTTCTCGCACTGGTTGCAGAGTTTCGGGACAAAGAAAGCCTTTTTTATGTCCTCTTTTTTAATATCCTGATAGTTCCCTAAACCGAGATCAATCTTAGTGGTTATAAAACCATCCCGTGCGCCCTTCGGTGAATCGGCAAATAATCTTCCCTCCTTGGTCAGAACATATCTTTCAACCCATGTCCTCGTAACATTGGCATCGTAAGGAATCTCATTTTCGTTCTTGCAAGCTTTAACGCAGAGACCGCAGCCAACGCATTTGTATGTATCAACAAGGAACACCCATCTTACCTTGGACTTTTCTGATGACTTTGCTGCACGGAGCTTCCCCGGATTTATAATCTCGATGGCTGCGAGAGGCACTGCCAATCCGGCTATACCTTTGACTGTATTCTTTAAAAATTCCCTTCTGTTTATCATTTCATCCCCTCCAGAGAAGGCTTATGAGGATTGTGGCACATAACGCATTCGATATCAGGATTATGCTTCTCAGGGTCTATCCCTCTTATCTTCGCCCTTCCGCTTGTCGGATATGCCAGTGGGAAATGGCATCTGAGGCACTGCTGCATGGATCTGTCTATTGCTAACTTAGGTGGGTCTGATGGATGGTCTATTGCCGGGCCATGACAGTTTTCGCACTGTATAATTGCATGAGGCGTTTGTTTTATTAAAGAAACCTTATCGCTGTGGCAGTCCTTGCAATACTCTGAAGACCTGTATTTTACTTTAACTTCCTTCCAGAAATTCTCATTGGCTTTATTGTGCCAGCCATACATATAGCCCCTCTCATGTATGCCAAAGCTATCAGGCACGACAAATACTCTGATAACCAGCGCTAATAAAATTATGCCGATTACAACATAAAGCGGCCGCCAAATATGACTCCTCATTTACCGCCAGTCCTCCAAACGTCTTTATTTGTTAATCTCTGTCTTTATATGCCAATAAATTTTGCCGGAGACTTATATTCATGACACTTTGTGCATTCTTTTTTCGCCTGCGCTTCGGATACTCTCCACAAATGCGGCTTATGGCAGTCTGTGCATTTCATGCTCAACGTCTTTACGTGTAGTTCATGCCTGCCGACCTGAAGCTGGTCGCTGTGACACTTTGTAAGACAGTCGCCCCAGTCAGGCCTTACTTTTTTATGCGGTTTGTGACACTCGTAACAGTGGAACTGCATAGGAGCATCAGCAGACACCTTTATCTTTATAGCTTTTTTGATTGTTGCGGGTGACGGCTGGAAAAACTTAACATCCATGGTTCCGTCAGCGATAAGCTCTTTTCTAATGGATTCGTCTCCATGGCAGAAAAGGCATTTCTTCCTTCCGGGCTTTAAATCCTTCGTGCGGTCTGTGTGACAGTTAAGACATGGAAGTTTTTCCATGCCTGTGCCATGAACCAGTTTATCCTTATGACATGAGATGCAGAATCTCTCCTCAGGCAAAAACTGATGTATTTTATAACCGTGACACTTAGAACATTCTATCTGCTCGGTAAACATATGTTTTGCATGGAAGCGGGAACGGTTGATTTTCTGCGCTTTAGGATACTTAGCGCTTGTCTCCCAGTGGCAGTTAACACAGAGTTTCCACGGCACAATAACCTTGCCGTGTCTCGGTTCAACTGTTTTCTGCCCTAAAACAGTAAATCTGAAAAGCTGAACAACCTGATCTTTCTTAGTGGAATGATGGCACTCATGACAGTTGACTATGTTATGTTTGCTCCTTGCCCACGCCTTGTTAGCGTCGTCATGAACATGGCAGAACATACATGCATTTGGGTCCTGCTCAAAATAAGCGTTTATTTTATATCCCACAAAACCCATCCCTATTAAAATAAATAAAACAGACAGGACAGTAATTATTTTCGCCTTCCGCGAAAACCTCTCCAAATACCATTTAATTAACTTATCAAACAATTTGAATGGATTCAACACCCAAAAAAAAACCTCCGCTCTACATAGGATATTAAATTTTTTACAGCTTAAAGGCTTTTAAACTTAACACAAGAAATGCACAAATGTCAAAAGATGGAAAGGGGGAATAAATTATGGTAGCATTGGTATAAATATGAGAGATTATCCGTCAGAATACAAAAATTTTTCCCTCTCAGCGCCTGAAAAGTTTTCTTTTCCGCTTGACGTCTTTGATAAATGGGAAAACAGGCCGGCGCTTTACTGGACAGACGGCGTTAATGACAGAACACTTTCATTCGCTGAATTAAAACTCCTCTCATCAAAAGGCGCAGGCGCTCTCAAAAACAGGAGAATTGTAAAGGGCGATAAAGTCCTTGTTATGCTCCCCGGCATTCCGGAGTGGTGGGAGATAATGCTCGCGCTTATGAGGATAAACGCCATTCCGATACCTGCCACAACCCTGCTGACATCTAAGGACATAGAATACAGGCTTGCATCAGCAGACATAAAGGCAATCATCGCATCAGATGAAGATGCAGACAAAGTGGAAATCGCTGTAAATAAATCCTCTGCGCAACCCTCTCTTATCATTATTGGCGAAAGACAGAACTGGCATAACTACATAGAAGAAAGAAACAGCGCAGACGCCTTTGAAGGCGAGAGGGCGTTTTCATCAGAGCCTGCATTAATCTATTTCACATCAGGCACAACAGGCCCGCCGAAAATGGCGCTCCATACGCAGGCATCCTACCCTTTCGCACACCTGATAACAGGAAAGTACTGGCTTGACCTTAAGCCCGGCGATATCCACTGGAATCTCTCAGACCCCGGATGGGCAAAGGCGGCGTGGTCCAGCCTGTTTGGCCCGTGGCATATGGGAGCGGTAATATTTTCATTTTACAGAAAGGGGAAATTTGATCCTTCACTGACAATGGAAATCCTGCAGAAATACCCTATAACAACATTCTGCGGGCCTCCGACAGCTTACAGGATAATTGTTAAAGAGATTCAATCCCGAAACTTATTCGGGACAAAATTCAAGTTTAAATCTGCCCGGCATTTCGTTGCAGCCGGTGAGCCTCTTAACAAAGAGATAATTGGGATATGGAAAGAGAGAACAGGGCTGTATATTTATGACGGTTACGGGCAGACAGAGACAGTGAATATTCTGGCAAATTTCAGATGTCTTCCAGTAAAGCCGGGTTCGATGGGAGTGCCGGTCCCTGGATTTTCTGTTGATATTATTGATGACAGCGGAAATCCGACTTCTTTAAATACCGAGGGCGATATAGCAATAAAAATAAAGCCTGAAAGGCCTGTAGGATTATTCAGGGAATATCTCGGAAACCCTGAGGCGACAGCTAAAACAGTAAGGGGCCAATGGTATATAACAGGCGACAGGGCCTATAAAGACAAAGACGGATACTTCTGGTTTGTCGGCAGGTCGGATGATGTTATACTCGCATCAGGATACAGGATAGGGCCTTTTGAGATAGAGAGCATCCTGATAGAACATCCTGCTGTAAAGGAATCTGCGGTTGTTGCAAGCCCTGACAAAATAAGGGGCGAGGTTGTGAAAGCATTTATCGTCTTAACGCAGGGATTCAGCCCCTCGGATGCCCTCATAAAAGAACTACAGGAATTTGTGAAGAACCGCACAGCGCCGTATAAGTATCCGCGCAAGATTGAATTCGTTGAGGACCTGCCTAAAACCATAAGTGGAAAAATAAAGAGAAAAGAACTGAAAATGAAAGAATTCGGAAGGATTTAAACCCAAATCCCGATATAGGCTTTTCAATACCTTGTTTTGTCTGTCATTGCGAGTCCCGATAAAATCGGGGCGTGGCAATCTTATCGTCAAAGGCGAGATTGCTTCGCTTCACTCGCAATGACAATTTTCTAAATCGGGATTTGACTTAAATTTTCCTCTTCCAAAATCATTGTAAATGTGATAGCATTAAAAATACTTTTCCTGCTTAATTCAAAACCCGGAGGGCTTTACATTTAATGAATGGACTTACCTACAAAAAGGCCGGTGTTGATATTGATGAGGGAGACAGATTTATAAGCCTGATTTCTCCCTTGGCAAAAAAGACATTCAGGCCCGAGGTCATTACAAACATCGGCTCCTTCAATGCGCTCTTTAAACTTGACACTGATAAATACAAACAGCCCGTGCTTGTCAGCGGCACAGACGGTGTTGGAACAAAGCTGAAGATAGCGTTCATGACGGACAAACACGACACAGTCGGTATTGACCTTGTTGCCATGTGCGTCAACGACATCCTTACAAGCGGCTCAGAGCCTTTGTTCTTCCTTGATTATTTTGCAACAGGCAAACTTAAACCTGAAAAAGCAGCAGAGGTCATCAAGGGGATAGCTGAAGGATGTAAACAGGCAGGCTGCTCTTTAATAGGCGGAGAGACTGCTGAGATGCCGGGATTCTACCCTGAAGGCGAATATGACCTTGCAGGCTTTGCTGTCGGAGTGGTTGATAAGGATAAAATAATAAACGGCTCTGATATAAAGGAGGGCGATGTTCTCATAGGGCTTGCGTCAAGCGGGCTTCACAGCAATGGATATTCCCTTGTAAGAAAACTGTTTTTTGACGTAAAGAAAATGGATGCTGATACTTACATCTCAGAACTCGGAACCTCTCTTGGGGAAGAACTCCTTAAACCGACAAAAATTTATGTGAAGGCATTTAACACTATCAAAGATAAAATCTTGGTAAAAGGCATGGCTCACATTACAGGCGGAGGCATTTCAGGGAATCTGCCGAGGATATTCCCTGAGGGAGTAAGCGCCGTCATCAATGAACGCTCATGGAGTCCCCCCCCTATATTTCACATTATAAAAGAGATGGGCCAAGTGCCCCTTGACGACATGAGGATGACTTTTAATATGGGAATAGGGTATATTATTGCCATCCCCGAGGCTGAATCAAAGAAGGCAATATCTATTTTAAATGCGGCTGGGGTTGCTTCTTTTGTGATAGGCAATATTGAGAAAGGAGGTCAAGGCGTAAGCTATGCATAAGATAAGAATTTTACTTAAAAAGGCGTTTACTCCTTTAACTATAATGGTAATACCTCACAGCAGCAGAAAACCGTTCAATCTCAAGATACCTTCTATAGGCATATTCATTTCAATACTCCTCTGGCTCATTGGAACAGGATATGTCTTTTCAATAGCTATTGATACGCTTGAATATTACAGGATGCAGGATAAGCTCCAATACTATTCCGGCCAGTTTATGGAAATGAAGTCAACAATGTCAGCGCTTCAAAAGGCGGAGGCTGAGTTCAGAAAACTCTTTTCTCTGAAGTCCAAAGAGAAGGTCCTTGAAAACGTGGATACATCAGACAGCGGCGCAATTGACATGGAGGCTCTGAAACAGCAAATTAAAAAAACCGTTGAAGACGTTGGTGATATAAGAGATTATCTGAGCCAGCAAAGAGACCTCTTCATGGCAACACCCAAAGGCTGGCCTCTCATAGGGAATGTAACTTCATCCTATGGCAAAAGAAAACATCCTATAACCGGCGAAGAAGATTTTCACAACGGAATAGATATAAGCGCAGCTCCGGGCAATCCTGTTACAGCCACTGCTGACGGCATAGTGAGTTTTTCCGGATGGAACGGCGGCAGCGGCAATCTTGTGGTTGTTGAGCACGGTTTTGGATATTCAACGTTTTATGCTCATAACAAGATGACTGCGGTTAAGGTAGGCCAGCGTGTAAAGAAGGGAGAGGTCGTATCCTATGTCGGCTCGACAGGAAATACAACAGGGCCCCATCTTCATTACGAGGTATGGAAAAACGGCAGCCCTGTTAATCCTAAATCTTTTATCGAAGGGAGGAGTTAACAAATGGGTTCAATTAATTCAATGTTTTCAAAAAACACAGAAAAGCTCGAATCATTTATCGGCATCAACAGCCACTTTAAAGGCGATATAAAAACACAGGGGACCCTGCGGGTTGACGGCACAGTTGAAGGCAATATTGAAACTGACTGGCTCATACTTGGAGAAACATCGCATCTTAAGGGCGATGCTACATCGAGAGGCATTATTGTCGGAGGCAGGGTTGACGGCAATCTAACCGCCAGAGAAATTATAGAGATTAAAACTAAGGGACAGGTTACAGGCGAGCTTGCGACAAACAAACTCAACATTGCAGAAGGCGCAATGTTTGACGGCCGTTCTTCAATGCTCAGGGAAGAATCAAACGTGATTGAACTGCAGGCCAAGGAAAAGGCGTCTTAGGGATTTTATTCTGCTATTCAGGAACCATCTCCTTACAACGAATTTTTCTCCTTTGCCAGCGCCCTTATAATCATTGGCAGGCTGCATTATTTCGCTGACAGCCCTGACTGCGCTTAGCAGATTTTTGACATGCACCCCTCGTGAGATAGCGCTCTCAATCACCTCTCTGCTGTTAAGGACTATTAACACATGCCTTTTATATACAATAATATCCAGCGGCTTGAGCTTCTTTGCTATTTCATCAGGAGACAGTCCTTTTACATCAACAGGCCTCCCGAAAGAAAAAAGGGAATCTGTATTGCGGGGGGTATAGCCTCCGGTTGCTTCATAAAGAAGCCCTGAACAATCAACGCCTTTCAAGGTCCACCTCTTCAATACGTCATCGGGCAGGGTCCCTGACGGTTTATAAAACTCAAGCATCTCAGGAATTCCTTTTGAATAGTTGCCTCCCCACACATATATAGCGCCATCAGCAGAAAGCAATCTCTTTATTATCGTGTTTTTGTCAGGAAGTTTCCTTCGGCGCTCCTGCGGTTTTTCAAGCCTCTTCTCAACAAACCGGCTGTCTATATAGTAGCCGCTCACTGCATGATGCGGATAATCCTTTGTGCTTACTTTGAGTATCTCACGGCGGCCCTTTATAATTTCCTCTTCTATAATAAAGACTGTATGCGGCATGGCAATAAATTCAACCTCTTCTATGAGATTTTTTGCGGTGAGCTTTAAGGTCCTTCCGTCACTGCCTCCGAATACGGAACTGAAATCAGGCGTGTTCAAAACAGGAGTCGGCAGAACTGCAACAGCGTAGCGCAAATCTTTCTTTTGCAGGGGCTGCTTATCATCGACTTTTCCATCACACGCTGCAAATAAAAAAAGCATTACAATTAATAGGTCAACAATGCATTGGCATAAAAAGGACGGGGTATAGTATTTGAGCGGTTTTATTTTGCCGATATTCATATAGTAAATTATATCAGATAAATAAAGAGGCAAAATACCTCGGAGTCCCGATTTTATCGGGGCGAGAATGAGCGAAAGTGCTATACCCCGTCCTTTAAAACCTTATTCTGTAACCTCTTTCAGCCACTTCAGATAATCCTCCGACCCTTCAACAATCGGCAGGGCAATAATCTCCGGCACAGAGTAACTGTGCAGTTCCCTTACTTTTTGAGAAAGGCTGTTAAAAAGTTTCTTCTGCGTTTTAACAATCATCAGGACTTCTGATTCATCCTCTACCTGGCCCTGCCAGCTATATATGGACCTTAAATTCCTTACTATATTTACACAAGCTGCAAGCCTTCCTTCAACAAGCGCCCTTGCGATATTTGCTGCCTCATCCTCATTAGAAACAGTTATGAAGACCACTATGTTTTCCATGAATTCCCTTTCATTATCGGGGACAGTCCCTACGTTACTTAATCCGTGCCCCTTAAACTATAACATCTTAAGGCCCCATGCTTCCAATAGTTAACGCCTTTAAACAAAAAAATCAAATTGAGACTGCTGAAAAGGTGTCATTGTGAGCGAAGGCCCCTCGCCTGTCATTGCGAGGCGCAGCCGAAGCAAGCTTAAAGCAAGCTCGGGTATAGAATAAAAGCTCTTGCCCTTTTGTCAAATTTAACTGCTTGTGATAAAATCTAAACATAATGAAAGTGTCAGGTATCGGATTATTAAAAAAACTTTTCACTTTTAACTTTTCACCTCCCCATCCCCCCCTTACTAAGGGGGGGCGAGGGGGGGGCAACAAAGGTTTCACCCTCATAGAAACAGTAATCGTAATGGTCATTGCAGTTATCCTCGCTGCCGTGGTTGCCGTCGGATGGAGTCCTTTTGACACAATAAAACTCTACAATGCAAAGCGAAAAGTCGCCGCTGACATAAGATACTCCCAGAAACTTGCAATCTCATCACAGCAGAGGTGCGGAGTTTTCAGGAACAGCGCAACAGCTTACACAGTATTTGAACAAGGCAGCACCGCTGACCCTGCGCCAAGTTCAGGGGATGGATGCTCCACAGATGCATCAAATAATTTTGTTGTTGATTTTAGCGCAGGCAGATGCAGTGATTACAGCGGAGTTACAACCACATTCACCACGTCCGTAGCAAATACAATATACTTCAACTCTCTCGGCACGCCTGTTGACGCCGCAGGAACAGCGATTGCAGGCAACCAGACTGTAACAGTCACTTTTAATGGCAGCAGGGATATAACCATAGACGCAGGCACAGGAAGGGTGAGTTACTAATGAAAAAGTTAAGAGTTATGAGTTTAGAGTTAAAAGTTAAAGACATCCTCAGAAAACTTTTCACTTTTAACTTTTCACTTTTAACTTCTAAAAGAGGTTTTACCCTCATTGAGATATTGCTGATAATCATAGTTGTTTCAATCGCAATACCCACACTTTTAATTATGGTGGGGCAGGAAGCTAAGTTCGGGGTAGATGCTGAGATAAGAGTCACCGCAACAAATGTTGCACAGCAATTGCTTGAAGAGATAAAGGCAAAATGCTTTGATGAGACTTCCGTGTCCGGAACAACATGCATACAGACCGCAGCCGCTTCAACAACGCTCGGGCCTGAGGCAGGAGAGACAGCGTTATCCTTATACGACGATGTTGACGACTTCAATGATTTGGCGCCGGCAAGTTTAGGAACTACTCCGTGCACCGACACAGTTACTGTCAATGGTATTGGATTCACAAGGCAGGCTGTGGCCTGCTATGTGAATCCCGGCAATCTCAACAGATGCGTGGATACTGCCCCTGTGGCGGGAAGCTGCAATAGGACCATTGCAAGCGGAAGCCAAACAGATTACAAAAATATAACCGTAACAGTCACCGCGCCTTCTGACTCCGGGGGCGGCTCTGTCACGCTGACAACAGTGATGACGAATTACTAAGATGAGAGTTAAAAGTTTAAAGTTTAAAGTTAAAAGTTCTTTGAAGAAACTCTTCACTCCTCACTCTTCACTCTTCACTTGTAAAAATGGCGTTACGCTTATTGAGCTTGTCATAGTAATGGTTCTGGCAGCCATTGTTGCCGTTGTTGTGGCTAATGCCCTGTCAACGGGGGTTAAGGGAAACCTTGTGACAGACTACCGCAAAGAGGCGCTTGATCAGGCAAGGGTTGCGATGGAGAGGATGAGGAGAGAAATAAGGAATCTGAATAATAGCGCGAGCGTAACCACAGGAATCGCAACACAATTCTGTTTTACGGACACGGAATCATTGCTGATAGATTACAGTTATTCAAGTCCTAATATCACCCGCGACACTGGCAATTGTGCTGCCGGAGGCGGGGCAACGCTTTCAACGAGTATAACTGCGTTTTCATTCGTTTATCTCAGGGCAGATGGAGTTACTGTTGATTCACCATTCTCCGCTGCAACCACAAAGCTTATAAGAATAATTTTGACCGCTAACATCTCAGGCGAAAGCGTTCAGCTTCAGACAGAGGTCTGGCCGCGGAATTTGTGATATAATTTTTATATGAAACATAAACATTCAGGCAATTCCGGCATGTCCATCATTGCAACTGTCATGATTATGATGATACTTGCGCTTTTCGCCGCTATCGGAGTTTCGCTTGTAACAACCGGAAGCAATGTTGCGGTTCAGGAAGAGCGCGGGCTTGAGGCGTTTTACATTGCAGACGGAGGGCTTCAATACGCAATAAAGACATATAACTTTCCAAATTTTGTTGTTACTCCCAAGCCTCTCGGAGAAGGCTCATTTACCACAACAGTGCCTACGCTTTTAGCAGCTATAGATAATGCTGTGTTAACAATCACTGTGTCTTCAACAGACGGGTTTATTCTTAACCCCGGAGACGCAACCAGTTATTGGATAATGCTGTGTGATAATAACGGCGCTGACAACCCGACTGCGACGCCGAATCCGAATCTTGACGCGGCAACGGCAAACTGTGAAAAAATAAGCTTTACAGGCAAAACAGCAACAACATTTATAGGAGGCACAAGGGGAAGGGACAGCAGCACCGCAGACACCCATCAACTGGGCGCAGTTGTTCTTGGCTATTCGTGGGACCCGGCAAAAACAACGACGATATCAACCCGTGATTTCACCACGGGTAATCGATGCACCAGTATTGCCACAACTTTATGTGTCGCCTCAACAGCGAATTTTGCAACCTCAGGCTTTGTCAGAATAGATGACAACAACCAAAACAACAGAGAGGATGTTTTTTATAACGGCATTGGCATTGGCGCAGCCCAATGCGGCGCGGGGTGCGCGGCGTGTCTGGGTTATACTAATCCTTTTCCCGCGGCGGGCAACTGCATAAGAAGGGCGTATGATGATAATAACAACACCACTGGAACCATCAATCACGACAGTTCCGACGCCGGCGGCGCCTACGGGGTGGTGGGCGCTCCAATCTATCAGTCTGAAATCTCTGTTCTTGCCACATCAACGGGCGTAGTTCCTGGTGCCATACTTACAGGCAACATACAGAGGGTTGTGCAGGGAAAAATAATGCCGCTGCAGTGAGGGATGGGAAATGGCCTGTCATTGCAAGGGCAGAATTTCTCGCTGTCATTGCGAGCACCTGAAAGGTGCGTGGCAATCTCATTGCAAAAGACGAGATTGTTTCGCTCGCAATAACCGGTAAAATATGGACAGACAATACTATCTATACATTATGACAAATCAGAAAAATACAGTAATTTATACAGGTGTCACTAACAATTTAAAAAGAAGGGCTTATGAACATAAGGAGAAACTGGTTGAGGGATTTACAAAAAAATATAACATTACAAAATTAGTTTATTACGAGATATTTAGTAATATAGAGTATGCTATTTTAAGAGAGAAACAGATTAAAGGCGGACCAAGAGCAAAGAAGATTGCATTGATTAATAAAATAAATCATCAATGGAAAGACTTGTATGAAGACTTGTAAGGTTTGTCCCGAAAACAAGCAAGGGATTGCCCCGAACGGACAAGATTGCTTCGGGACTTCATCCCTCGCAATGACAGATAGGCGGAGTGTCTCTCCTCACAATGACAAATGTATTGCTATCCAAAATTCCGTAAGGAACCGAAAACATTTGCTCATAAGTTTACTGATAGCTGTCTCTCTTGTGTTTTTACTCCCTGACGGCGCCTCTGCCGGGCAAATTCCATTCACAGAACTTCAGATGCCTTCAGGACAGGACGGCACAACAGGACAAGGCGATTATGTAAGCTCAACCGGAGGCCTTAACACGTATCTCTCTTATTTTATTGAAGTCCCGCCGAGTTCAACCACTCTGGTTGTTGACCTGTATGACGCAGATGTAGGGAATTTAGTCCCAAGCGATATAGGCGACAGGGTCCGTACTGCATATAATACATCCGTCACTTACACCCTTTTAACACCTGCCGGGGCAACACAGGTTACAAAAACATGCGATTCCCTTCTTAATCTATGCATTCTTGAGAACGGCACATGGACAAACTTGGCTACAGTTGTTAATCCGGCTGCAGGGCACTGGGAGCTTCGGGTTGACATGGGCGCGGGTGACGACCTGAACGGTTTTGCGATAAGGGCGCATGACGGCGACAAAACATCACGCGGAACAGAATACAATATATATGCGGACTCGTTTATTGACATTGGCGTCCATACCGCGGGCGGAAGCGGCGTCTATACAAATATATTTCCATTTATCACCTCAGGCTGTAACTTTTCAACCAGAGATTGGGATATGGACGGAGCAGGATCAATTTCAGTGACAAGCAGAACCGGCGCATTCACGCAGACTAATTCTGCGGTTTCAGGCAGTACTGTATGGTTAACTACAACTGTGCCTGAAACAGGCTCCGGATGGACTACGGATGATTCAGCGGGTGATTACGGCATCTGGAGTTCCAATATGACAGTAAGTTTAGGCGCTAATTATACAACTATTTACCTTGGAACCTATAATTCAGGGGCAACTCCGCCAACAACACAGCCTCAGGCAAACACCTTTCGTATGTATTTTCCGACTGACGCCCTTTTAGGAGTAAATACCGCGCTCTCAGCCGGGAAGCTGATAGACGCCACAGCAAACTTTTCGGATCCTGCCTCTCCGGTAATTATAGGTGATATTGTAAAAAATATATCACTGGGCACCGAAACAACGGTAACGTCAATAGACAGCGCCACACAGCTTGGACTTGCGGTTGATATTTTTACGGCCACACCGCAGAATTACTCTGTCAGCGGTTCAGCAACCGCCGCGCCTGTGAAGCCGTATCTTAGCCAGATATTACCAGACATCCCGACGGTTATTACAGGCAAGACTACCCAGGTCAATATTCAGGTGACGATAACCAACCCGACTCCTTATAATATTACATTCTCTGCAGCAAACCTTGTTACCGCGAATGTGCCCGGCCCTACATGTCCGGCGGCTACAAATTCAGCCTGTTATGTGGGAAATTCCGCTTCCGTAACTCAGGGGGCTGTTAATTCCCAGCCCGCTGACGGGGCAACAGGGAACATAACATGGAACCCCGGAACGCTTTTAGCCGGCGCCTCTGCTTCTCTCACTTACACGGTAAAGGCAGCTCCGAATGCCGACGGCACTCGCATCCCTGTCACCGGCACCCCGGCGTCCAACGGAACCACAGCAAAATATGTTGATGAGACCGGCAATACCACACAGGCGCGCGCTACATATACCTACGGCCCTTTGTGCGAGCTTGCCGTAACATCAGTGTCGGGAGCCACAGGCGCAAAACGCTTTCTGAGATGGCGCGAGGTTATTCAGTAGAAGGAATCAGCGTACTTCAAAGTAATTTGTGTTATAATTTTTGTGTGAAAACAGATTTCTTAAAACAAATAAAAGATTATTTTAAGGACAGAGAAGAGGTTTCCGCTGTTTATCTGTTTGGCTCCACGGCAACCGGAAGTGAAACCGCTTCAAGTGATATTGACATTGCTATATTGCTAAAGCGCGGGGTTAATCCATACAAGCCGGACATCCAGTTAAAAATAATGTCAGACCTTGAATTGCTTTTAAAGAAACGCATTGATGTTGTTCTGCTGAACAGCGCAGACCCTATACTTGAACACCAGATACGCAAACATAGCAAAGTCCTCATTGATAAAAATCCGAAAATCAGAATGACTTATGAGTTAGAGGCAAGGAAAAAATACTTTGATTTTATATACAGGCACAACAACTATATGAAAATCCTGAAAAACAGGATTTTGCAGGTTTCACGATGACAGATAAAGAAATTACAGACAGGCTGATTTCTCTGATTTCGGAATATACGGCTGATTTAAAAGAGGCCGCAGGGTCATACAGGAAATTTTCAGATTTCAGGGCTGACAAAAAAACCCAGAGATACGCTGAACGGACACTCCAGATAGGCATTGAGGCGTGTCTTGACCTTGCCAATCATATTATTTCAGCAGAGGGTTTCCGGGAGCCTTCAAGCAATGCCGATGCTTTCTATGTGCTTTGTGAAAATAAGATAATTCCGACAGCCTTCTTCAATAAACTGAAAGACATGGCAAGTTTCAGAAACCTGATGGTCCATAATTACGCAAAGGTGGACATTGCAAAGGTTTACGGAATTCTGAAAAGGCATCTAAGAGATTTTGATATATATCTCGCCTATATCGTCAAGTTTCTTGAAAGAAACAAAACAGCAAAGAAAAAGAAGTAAAAGTAACTGTCACATGCTCCTCCAGAATTACAGCCACAGGCCAAAAACGCTTTCTGAGATGGCGCGAGGTCTTTCAGTAAGGCATTCTCATTTGACATGAAACAAACATGCCTCAAAAAGACATAAAGGGCAATGACACTGCAATGTCATTCCCGCAAAGGCGGGAATCCAGAACAAATACACTGGATTCCGTGTCAAGCACGGAATGACAGAATATAAAAATGTCATCTTACTTATGAACTCCTTATTGATACCTTTACTCTGTTAGAAATCTTTTATTTCTAACAGAGTTTATCCTGCATTGACAAATCTGCCGCCTTTTATAAGCGCTGTCCTGATGCCGCCTTTATGAATCAATGTCACGGTGGGCCTGAAGAACACAAAGTCCTGATGAAACGGCGTGCTGACATTTCCTCCGAATGAACTGTTGTCACCAAGCGCAATATGAATCGTGCCGAGGATTTTTTCCGATTCAAGAATATTGTCAGGCCTTTTCGCCATATCATTGGTGCCTATGCCGAGTTCCGCTATATTTGCATTTTCAATGCGCTCTGACAGTTTTGCTCTCAGATAACCGGCGTATTCCTCATCACCTGATACCTCTTTAACAAATCCGTTTTTTACTGTTAATGTCACAGGTGATTTTAATTGCCTCGTAGGCGCAAACTCAAGGACCAGCCGACCTTCTGCCGTGCCTTCCAACGGCGCAAGATATACCTCGCCTGCCGGAAGATTTCCGAATGAACCCGGCGCTGTGAGAAGCCCGGTGTCTGATTCTGCCTTCCTGCCTTTTTTTGAAAATGAAATAGAGGTGCCGTTAGGCGTCTCTATCTCTACAGCCTCAGCCTTATCTACAATTCTCGCAATGCCCCTGGTCCTTCTGTCAATCAGTCTCCAGTTTACGTTCATTGCGCCCTCAAGCATCGCCGCATCAAACAACGGCATGCTGGCATAACGTGTTTTGCATATCCTTGTCAGAAGGTCCCTGAACCTCGTATGGCTTGTAGAATAATTTGAAAGCGCAATGACAGCATTCACAGCATACTTTTTATGGCGGGCTATAATTTCTTCTGCCCTTCTCATATCCGAATCATCAGCTTTTTTATTTATGAGGCGGGCTGACAGCTTTTGCGCCTTCAGCTCATTGAATGCCTTTTCGCCGAATGCCATTGCCCATAGTTCTTTAGGAGGCTCTGCGCCGTGGCTGCCTGTGGCAGGATATTCATGATAAAGAATCTTTTTGCAGAAACCTTTCCCTGTCTCAGCGATAAGGATGGCTATGTCGCGCAGTCTTTCCCTTCTGCATCTGTCTGAATCCTCTATGAACTCTTCATTAAATGGCACATCTGTGAATACAAGAACACTCTCTGATTTTTTGACTCTTAGGTTAACGCTGAATATGTTCCTTAGCGTCTTTGTCGTCAAATCTCTTCTGCTTTAATCCGCGGGGTTATGAATATGAGAAGTTCTGTTTTATCCTTTGTTTTAGTCTCTTTCTTGAACAGCCATCCAATCAGAGGAATCCTGGAAAGTAATGGTACTCCAGCCTCTCCCTCTGTTTCTGTCTCTGTATAGATGCCGCCGATAACTATTGTCTCGCCGTTTTTAACAATGAGATTGGTCTGCGTCTCACGTGTGTTCTTAGGCGGACTTCCCTGAACACTGCGGCTAAAGTCAAATACATCCCTGGATGTCAAAATCTTCAGAGATATCTGGTCGTCATTTATCACCCTTGGAGTAACTTTTAACTGCAACAGAGCTTCTTTTTCCGTAACACTCGTAGTAGTAGTCGTTCCAGACGTACTCGATGTAGGAATAAGTATGCCTGTGCCGCTCTTGATATAAGCCTCCTGATTGTCAAGAACCATCACCTTCGGGCTTGACAGCGTCCTTGCACTCCCCTGAGTTTCAAGGGCTGATATCTGGAGGTCAAGTATCGCATTTTTTGTAAGAATACCTATGCCTATTGCTCCGCCGGAACCAAACCCAACCGCAGCCGGCAGATTTACATTCAAAGCGCTCCCTCCAAAACCAGCGCCTCCTGTTAATGGGATTGTCCCTGTAGTTGTCGTGCCGGGACCTGTAGTGCTTGATGGCAGCACCCCTACAGTGCCGGTAGTACCTGTTGTGCCGCCACCGGATGTGCCGCCACCAAATATATATGCATCACCGTTCCGGTACATCGTGCCCCACTGTATGCCCAATTCCCTGCTTGCATTTGTGCTGACCTCAACAATCTTTGCCTCTATCATAATCTGCTTTGTCTTTACATCCACCTGTTTCAAAAGCTGCGTAACCCTCTCTATTGCAGACGGAATATCCCTTATAACTACCATATTGCTCTTCAGGTCAGAGGCAATGGAACCCCTCTTGCTTAAGACCTTTGTAATAATTCCCTCAATGTCTTTAGCATTAGCGTATTTAACGGTTGCCGTATAGGTCGCAAGGTCTTCGTCTGCTCCCGAAGAAATCACTCTCACAACATTCCCATCCTTTATGTATGCAAAGCCCTTGCCCTTTAATATAGAATCAATAGCATCCCATAGAGGGACATTCCTGAGGCTGACTGTCACCTTGCCCGTAACTTTTTCGTCAATAATTATGTTTATGCCGTGCTCCTGTCCCAGCGCCCTCAAAACATCGCTCAGTTCAACGTCCCTTAATTCCATTGAGATAGGAGCGCCTTTTTCATTGGCGTAAGAAGGTGAGAAGTAAGAAGTAAACAGCAAAATAAGAGCAGTAGCGCAGAAGCGCAGAAGCGCAGCAGTAAAAGATTCCTTCACTAAAGACTGCTGCTCTATTGCTCTATTGCTCTGTTGCACCCTTGACCCCTCTTTCTGCATTCTCATTCCTTCGCCTCCTTATCCTCTTTTTTATCTTTACCTTTGTCATCCTTTTTATCTTTCACCTCATCATCCATGGCGCTATCTCTACGGGTATCCAGCGCAAACTTCTCTACTCCAAGATAAAACCTTTTGCCATTTTTTTCAAGCGAGACCCTGTCTTTCGCTATATCCACTATCAGAAAATCATTGACCCTTTCATTCTTCCTGTAAAATCCGCCGTTTATTATTGCCACCGCCTTCTTTCCGTCAGAAATTATACCGGTAATCTTCAAGCCTACAAGCATATCTTCTCTAAACGTCTTGCCTTTTAGTTTTGCTATCTTGTCTTCATACCGGATAAATGGGTCCCTGCCCCACTTTTCTTTTATCGGTTGTTCCAGCGCGTCAAGTTTTATATCCGAGAGGCTCTCAGCATGTGCAAGTGAGAAGTGAAAAGTTAAGAGTAAGATGAGCCCAGTAGCCCAGTAGCTCAGTAGGGCAGCAGTTAAAGAGAAAGTCTTTGCAGTTGTATCTTCCTGCTGCTCTATTGCTCTACTGCTCTGTTGCTCTATCAACCCCTTCATTCCTTTTTCCTCAGATACGTCACTGCTTTCAGCAAAGCTACGCCTGAAGGATACAGTGCAGCGTTTGTCTCAAATTTAAGTTCCTGTATAAGAAATAATTTATGCCTTGTTTCAAGAATCTTAATGAAATCATACAACTCCCTAAACTTTACCCTCAGTTCGATCTTTACCCTTAATTCTATAAATTTATTTTTATGCTCAAAACCTTCAGGCGCTATGGATACAAAATCAACATTTGCAATAGTAGCCTCCCTGCTTATAGCCGCTAACATTCCTGAAAGATCTTCCGCCTCCGGAAGCGTAATCTTTTCTGCGACAGGTTCCTTCGGGAAAGCGGCCTGTGATGCCAATGCTGCATTTGCTGCCTCTATCTCTTTCTTTAAATTCTGAATCGCCTGTTTTTTGTTCTTAACACTTACGGATGAAGGCGAATAAAGCAGCATGTATGGAACAATAACGATTATTACTGTAAGCGTTACTATAGCAATCAGCCTTTCCCTCTGCGAAAGGCTTTCTATCTTACTTTTAATAGCTTTTATGTCCATATCTCTAATTCTTAACTCTCAACTCTTTTTCATGTCCATCTCATCTTTGCCTTCAGTTCAAAAGAAATATCCTTGGCGCCTTTCTGCACAAAAACTATCTCAACATCATAGAAATAATGAGACAGCTCAAGCGCGGATATAAAATTTGCAACGCCGAGTTGTGCCGCTGAAAATCCTTTTATGTTCATATGCTTTACACCTTTTTCTTCCCGCGATTCAATGGAGGAAAGCCATACATCCTCCGGCACAACAACTGAGATAGCGCTGAGTGTCTGACTCCATTTTGGAGCCTTCTCCATTGCAATCAATATTTCCTTGTCCACCAACAAAGACGGGGCAACAGTAACAGCAGAGAGGGGCTTTATCTGCTGCTGCAGTCCTATTTTCTGTTTATTCAGCTTGTCCATCTCAGCGCCAAGCTTCCTGGCGTTAATAATATTCAAAAGCCAGAGTCCCATAATTACAACTATATAAACTGAAAGCCCTGCAAGCAGATAATAAAACCAGCCTTTCTTTGCAGGAGCGCCTGCCTTCACCTCAACCTGCAGAAGATTTAATGTTTCTTTCATGAAGCCCTCTTCGCAAGGCCGATTGCCACAGAGAATCGGGGGCCAAGCGGCCTCAGGCTTTCGTCCTTCATAATAAGGTTATCAAACGGGTTTGGAACACTAACAGGGATATCAAGCATTTGAGAAAAATAATCCCGAACAGCATGATTGATCGCAACACCGCCTGTGAGAATAACCTCAGAAAATACCTTCTCTTTAAAAGTTGCCTTGTAATAATCTATTGAAAGGAAAATCTCTCTCAAAAACTGATTCAGCGCCTCTTTCATTCTCTCTGCAGGGCCGTTCATCATGATATCATCAATCTCTCCTTCAGGGAACCCTTCGCTTATAAGCTGGTTTTTTATTTGTTCGCCTCCCAGTTCAACCGTCCTTGTCAGCCGTACGGATTCCGACCTCATTATGTCTATCTCCATGCTTCGCGCCCCTATGTCAAGCACTATTATGTTGCCTGAACCGTGCAATGGAAGCGCCCTTATAAGGCACAAAGGATTTACATCAACTGCCACAACCTTAAGGCCGGCTTCCTTAAAAGGAGATATATAGCGCCGGACATTTTTCCTCTCGGCAGAGGCAAAGGTAACAACAATGCCATCCGCAGCCGGGGCTGCTATATAATCATAGACAGCTTCTTCCTGCGGATAAGGCAGCTGCCGTTTTATCTCCCACTTAACAGCTTCTTTTAATTCGCCCTTGGGCATAGGAGGCAGGTTTATCGTCCTTATAAATGAAAGGTGTCCCGGAATATTAACTACTGTATCTTTGCCAACAATATTTATTTCTTTGAAGAAATTTTTCAGTTTGTTTATCAGAAGAGCTTCTTCTTCCCAATCAGAGAAGGGGATATCCATAAATGCGGCGAGAGAAATTTTTTTACCGTTAAGTCCAATAACTTTAACCGAACCGTCGCCAAGATCCACCCCTAAGGGAGCAGGCTTGAACAATTCAAACATTAACGCCCCTTAACCTTAAAATAATGCGCCATGAAAAACATAAAGAGCGAAATGAGGATGAGTGATACGCCAAATCCAATCCTGTAGGAAAACGTAGCAGTGTCAATCTGGGCTATCATCTTCTTAGAGTACTCATTGAATTTTCTTAAAACCCCGGGAGCAAACAGCAGCAAGAGCCCCATTACTCCGGCAAGAATAGCAATAATCGTAGAAAAATCACCCATTTTCATACCTTCACCCTCCCACCTAAAGTTTTACTTTAAAAGTATAGCTATTACCGCATAGAATGTCAAGGTATTCCCCAAGTTTTGCCAGTCAAGACAAAACTGCGGCGGATTGTATATAATGTAAAAATGAAATGCAGAGAATGTGAAAGCGATTTAAAACTGCATACATACTGAAGAACAGTGGCTCTTCGCTGCATGGAATGCGGCAAAGAATACCCGCTAAAAGAGTATCTTGACGAGATAGACGAAGAGACATGGGAAAAGATATCCCTTCGTCCATGCAATAGAGTTTAGAGTGAACGACTTAGATAAGTTGACAATGACAGCGTGTCATTGCGAACGAAGTGAAGCAATCTCAATAGATTGCCGCGTCGCTGCGCTCCTCGCAATGACAACTTTCTTTTGGCGTTGACTATAGTATCTAATCTCGCTATTACAAAACAACACTAAAGGGCGGTTAGCTCAGCTGGGAGAGCGCCACGTTCGCAACGTGGAAGTCGGGGGTTCGAATCCCCTACCGTCCACCATTTTTTCTTGCGCCTATTGACCCCGTTAGAAAACAAGTCCTGTCATTATATGGCGGGGTATAAAAATATACTTGGACGGGGTTCAAGCTCCGCCCCAATTTTCTAACGGGGTTGACCTCTCTCATCTTAAACTCTATAATGTCTTAACCCGAATAATGCATTTTGGGGGTTAAAATTATCAGACAGAATGGAGGCGCTATTCATGCAAAAAAAATTCTTTCTATTAGCAGTCCTGTCTATTCTTCTTGTCTTTAGTCCTGCCTTCTCCGCAGACAAAGACAGCTTCCAGATAAAGAAACAGCCCGAGATACAGCAGGTAAAACCGAAGAAGCCTGTTAAGATAAAACTGAAGCGCTCTGCCGAAGGTAAATATTCGTGGGAGCTTTCAGGAGATGATACTGATGAACTTGTGCGGGCGGATAAGAGGCTGAGAAAATTGTTGAAGATAGAATGAAACACGTAATTATGTTATATTCACATTCGTGGAGGTTTTATGAAAATAGTTCTTGCATATTCCGGAGGGCTTGATACTTCTGTTGCCATAAAATGGCTTAAGGAGACATACAATGCAGAAGTCATTGCCTTCTGCGCGGACCTCGGACAGGGAGAAGACCTTAATGCCGTAAAAAAGAAAGCATTGAGAACCGGAGCCTCAAAAGTATACGTTGAAGACCTGAAAGAAGAATTCGTCAGAAATTATGTCTTCCCAATGTTACGGGCAAATGCAGTTTATGAAGGGGCCTATCTGCTTGGCACATCAATAGCAAGGCCGTTAATTGCTAAAAAACAAATAGAGATTGCAAAAAAAGAAAAGGCGGATGCGGTATCCCACGGCGCCACAGGAAAGGGCAACGATCAGGTGAGGTTTGAACTCACCTACTATGCGCTGAAACCTGATATAAAAGTAATAGCTCCGTGGCGTGAATGGCCTTTTAATTCAAGGCAGTCGTTAATCAAATATGCAGCAAAGCAAAATATTCCTGTTCCTGTGACAAAGGCTAAACCTTACAGCACTGACAGAAATCTCTTTCATATAAGCTATGAGGGAGGAATTCTTGAAGATCCAGGGGCAGAGCCTCCAAAGGATATGTTTACCATGCTTGTCCCTCCTGAAAAGGCGCCGGATAAAGTTACGTATATTGAGATAAGTTATGAGAAAGGAAACCCGGTTGCCATAAACGGCAAAAAAATGTCTCCGGCAAAACTTCTTGAAAAACTTAATTCAATAGCAGGAAAGAATGGAATAGGCAGGGCTGATATAGTTGAAAACAGATACGTCGGAATAAAATCACGCGGGGTTTATGAAACACCCGGCGGCACAGTCCTTCATATCGCACACAGGGCCATTGAATCAATAACGCTCGACAGGGAAGTTATGCATCTCAGGGATTCATTGACGCCCAAGTATGCCGAGCTTGTATATTACGGATACTGGTTTTCTCCGGAGAGAAAGATACTCCAGACGATGATAGATGAAGCTCAGGAAGCTGTCACAGGCGCGGTGAGGCTTAAGCTCTATAAGGGAAACTGTCAGGTTGTCGGAAGAAAATCGCCGGAATCCCTTTATCAGCCCGAACTTGCGACTTTTGAGGCAGAGAAGGTTTATAACCAGAGGGATGCCGAGGGATTTATAAAGTTGAACGCATTAAGACTGAAAATAAATTCAAAGGTGAGAGGTTTAAAATAAAATTCAAGATTCAAGATTCAAGATTCAAGAATTTTGAGTTTTGAATATTGAATTCTCATGAAGTGAGTACTTATAAAATTATGTCCGACCCTAAATTCTGGATTGCGCTGAGTGATGTGCCTGATATCGGGCCTGTGACGGCAAGAAAACTGCTTGCTATCTATAAAAAACCCGAGGCCGTCTTTAAAGCTCCGTATAAAGAACTGGCCAATATCCGCGGCATAGGCCCTGCAAAAGCAAAAAACATAAAAGGATATTCAGAATGGGGAAAGATAGATGTTCAGCTTAAAAAACTTGACGCCGGCGGAATAAAAATAGTTACTTTCAGCAATAAGGATTATCCTGAAACGCTGAAGAATATAGTGGACGCTCCGATTGTACTTTACATCAAAGGGACCATCCAGAAAGAAGACAGATACGCTGTTGCGATTGTCGGTTCAAGAAAATACAGTTCGTATGGAAAGCTTGCCGCTGAAAAATTATCCTCTGAGCTTTCCTCTATGGGATTTACCATTGTGAGCGGTATGGCAAGAGGAATTGATACTCTGGCGCACACTGCCGCTATTAATTCAGGCGGCAGAAGCATTGCTGTTCTGGGCTCAGGGATTGACGTGCCATATCCTCCTGAGAACAGAGGGTTAATGGAAAAATTAGCAGCTTCAGGATATGTTATAAGCGAATTTCCGCCCGGCACATCGCCTGAAAGAGAAAATTTCCCGAAAAGGAACAGGATAATAAGCGGATTGTCCCTGGGTGTGCTTGTTGTGGAAGCAACTGCTGACAGCGGCTCACTGATAACGGCAAGCTGCGCACTGGAACAGGGGAAGGAGATTTTTGCAGTGCCGGGCAATATAAACTCTGTAAACTCAAACGGCACAAATGAGCTGATTAAGAAAGGGGCAAAACTCGCGCAGAGCGCAGAGGATGTAATAGAAGAACTTGCGCCTGTCCTGAAGGGTTACATACGGACAAGAGAAAAGGCAAACATAGAGCTTCCGGTTGAAGAAAAAAGACTTTGTGATATAATGACAGCAGAACCTAAGCATGTTGATATGCTTTCAAGGGAAAGCAAGATGCCTGCGCAAAAAGTGCTTGGAATCCTTCTCAGCCTTGAATTAAAAGGGATTGTGAAGCAAGCGGAAGGAAAGAAATTTTTTCTTGCATGAATATTGTGGAAAATAAGCCAAATATAATATTTTTGCTTATTTTCTCATGTGCGAAATCTCTCATTTGTCATTCCCGCTTGCCGGGAATCCTTCTGAAAGATTCCGGACAAGCCAGAATGACAGAATTAAGCAGTAAATTAGGAGGTAATTGAATAAATGAATTCCGTAGTTATTGTTGAGTCGCCTGCGAAGGCAAAGACAATAAATAAATTTCTTGGAAAGGATTTCACGGTGAAGTCTTCCATTGGTCATATCCGCGATTTGGTGGAGGGAGAACTTGGAGTGGATGTGAACAACAATTTTCGGCCCAAGTATGAGGTTCCCGCCGAGAAAAAAAAAGTGGTAGCCGAATTGAAAAAAATCGCCAAAGGCGCGGATGTGGTGTGGCTCGCAACAGATGAAGACCGCGAAGGCGAGGCCATCGCGTGGCATTTGTCGGAAGTGCTGGATTTGAGCGAGAATAAAACGAGACGCATTACTTACTCTGAAATTACGAAAGACGCAATTCAAAAAGCGATTGAAAATCCGAGAACAATTGATAAAAATTTAGTTGACGCTCAACAAGCGCGCAGAGTTTTGGACAGATTGGTTGGCTATGAGATTTCGCCGATCCTTTGGAAGAAAGTGAAGCCTGCGCTATCGGCAGGAAGGGTGCAGAGCGTTGCCGTGAGATTGATTGTGGAGCGGGAAAGAGAGATACAAAATTTCAAATCCGTTTCATCTTACAAAGTGTCGGCTGTTTTTCTGAATGAGAAAAACGAGATGGTGAAAGCGGAACTGCCGAAAAAGTTCCAAACCAAAGAAGAGGCGAAATCATTCCTCGAAAAATGCAAAGGTGCGGAGTTCTCCATCGCCGGCATAGAGACAAAACCCGCAAAGAAATCTCCATCTGCTCCTTTTACCACTTCAACGCTTCAGCAGGAGGCGGGAAGAAAATTCGGATACTCGGTTGCGCAAACCATGCGGATCGCGCAGGGGCTTTACGAGAGCGGAAAGATAACCTACATGCGCACGGATTCGGTAAATCTCTCCGACACTGCGCTGGGCCAGGCGAAAACAGAGGTTGAACGATTGTACGGCAAAGACTTTGTGAATATCCGCCGTTACAAAACCAGGAGCAAAGGCGCTCAGGAGGCGCACGAGGCCATCCGCCCGGCATATCTAAGCGTTTACGAAATTGAAGGCGATGCGCAGGAGCGGCGCATCTATGATCTGATCTGGAAAAGAACCGTCGCCTCGCAGATGAGCGATGCGCTGCTGGAGAAAACCACAGCAACCATCCGCGTGTCAACAACTGAAGAAAAGTTCGTTGCCCAGGGAGAGGTTCTGAAGTTCGAGGGATTTCTCAAGGTGTATCTCGAAGGAAAAGACGAGGAAGACGAGGAAAATGCGGAAGGCATCCTGCCTCCTTTGAAGATTGGCGAGAAGCTCTCAAACAGAGAAATAACTGCCACGGAACGGTTCACTTATCATCCGCCCCGCTACACCGAAGCCACGCTGGTGCGCAAACTGGAGGAACTCGGCATCGGCAGGCCTTCCACCTATGCTCCAACCATCTTCACCATTCAAAAGAGAAATTATGCGGTGAAAGAAGACCGCGACGGCGTGAAAAGGCATTTCAGTTGTCTCACGTTGAAGAACGGGAATATCATTGCAGAAGAAAAATCCGAAAACACAGGCGCTGAGAAATCAAAGCTCTTTCCCACGGACATCGGTATGGTGGTAAATGATTTTTTGATGGATAATTTCAAAGCCATTATGGACTTTAATTTCACGGCAAAGGTGGAGGAGGAGTTTGACGAAATTGCCGGGGGAAAATTAGTGTGGACCAAGATGCTTGCGGAGTTTTACAAGCCCTTTCATAAAACCGTCGAGCATACAGCGGAAACATCCGCGCGCCAGAGCGGCGAGCGCGTACTCGGCAAAGACCCTGTGACGGGAAAACAGGTGCTTGTGCGGCTCGGAAAGTTTGGGCCTATAGTTCAAATCGGGCATCAGGATGACGAGGAGAAACCGCGCTATGCTTCGCTTCGCAATGGTCAGCGCATGGATACCATCACCTTTGAACAGGCCATGGAGCTATTTAATCTGCCGCGCAGCCTCGGCACGCATGAAGGCGATGAGGTGATCGTGAATATCGGCCGTTTCGGCCCATACATAAAATATCAGGGCGGATATGTGTCCCTCCCGAAAGGCGAAGACCCGCACACGATTTCTATGAAAAGGGTAAAGGAAATCCTGAACGAACCCCGTCTGCCCAAGATATTGGGCAAGTTTCGGGATGAAGACATCATCGCGGCCAAAGGGAGATTCGGCCCGTATGTGAAATACAAAAACATCTTTGCATCCCTCGGCAAAGGGGAAGACCCGCTTTGTGTAACGCTGGAGCGCGCCATTGAACTGGTGACAGCGAAGGAGAAGAAAGAGCTGGATAAAATCATTAAATCGTGGGATGAGGATGCGCGGGTGCGCGTGGTGAACGGCAGATACGGCCCGTGTATTCAGTCCGGGAAAAAATTCTTCCGCATCCCTACGAGCAAAAAGCCGCAGGATATTACGCTGGATGAATGTCTTGACCTGGCGGGATTAAACGAGGGAAAGAAAAAACCCAAAGTTGCAAGCGCAAAGGGAAAAACGAAAGCCAAAACCCGCAAGGCGGGATAAGAAAAACAGCCTGCTGAGCGCTTTTCCCCCTTGTGAAAAATATTCCAAAAAGACAGGCAAGGTAATCCAGTGCCATAAAAAAGATTGCGGACATAAAGTCAGAATCGACTCGCAACGAGAAGAGGTCCATCAATTAGAAGAGACAGAGGCATAACTGATAAAAGACCGCTGATTATAGGCATCGGCAGCAGCCACAGCGGAGCCGGCAAGACAACGGTGGCAGAAGCGCTGCTTAAACACCTGACAAAAGAGCGTTCAGCGTTCAGCGTTCAGCGTTCAGAGGGAAAAAATAAAAATTCATCACTCGTCACTGATAAATGGGGCGCAATCAAATATACAAAAACTGCCATTTACGCCTCAATAATTGAGGACCCTGAGACATTAACGCAGGAAAGCAAAGATACTGCAAGGCTCATCAACGCAGGCGCCGAAAAAGTGCTGTGGGTTCAATCGCCTCCCGAAGAACTCAAAGAGGTTCTTCCCATGGCTGTTGACAGGCTTTCTAATCTCAGAGGGATAATAGTGGAAGGCAACAGCGCAATTGAGTTTTTGAAACCTGATATTGTAATATTTGTATCTGGAAGACATGGCGGCTCTTTAAAGAAAAGCGCTGAAAGAGTTCTTGAAACTGCAGACATAATTTTATTTGAGGATGAACCTTCCATGAAATTGCCTGAAAAGGCAAAGAGATTTAAGGTTGTTTTTACACCGATGTCAGGATTTGGTGAATGCCTGGATTACATACAGAAATTGCTGAAATGAGGAGCGAGTGAAAAACAGGATAGCAATAGAAGAAGAGATTAAGAGAAAGGCTGTCAAAGGCAGGCTTTCATGCAGCTCTGCAAGGAAAATCGCAGAGGAGGCCGGAGTGTCCTATAAAATTGTCGGTAATGCCGCTGACAGGCTCAAGATAAAAATCACAAACTGCCAGCTTGGTTGTTTTTGATGATTACACTTTTCTTTGAACTTGCACTGACATTTTATTTTACAGCAACGATAATCAGCATTGTTGAACTCTTCAGGAGTTCAAAGACAACAACAAAAATAATGCTGCTCTTTGTTGCAGCCGGTTTTGTTCTGCACACTATAAGCATCGTCCTGCGTTATGCTGATGCAGGCCGTATGCCGGCAGTGAATCCGCACGAAGCAACATCTTTTTTTTCGTGGTGTACCGTACTTATATTCCTCATCCTTGAATTCAGATACAAGATCGGGCTCCTCGGTTCATTTATTATGCCTCTCGTCTTTGTCCTGATGCTTTCATCTGCAATGCTGCCAAGAGAGATCAAGCCTTTAAGCCCTGAACTCCAGAGCTACTGGCTCAGCATTCATACGATACTCGCATTCATAGGCAATGCAGCATTCGCAATGGCAGCAGGCATAGGAGTCATGTATCTGATTCAGGAGCGATATGTAAAATCAAAACATCCAAGCGGGCTGTTTCAGAGGCTGCCGAGCCTTCAAATCCTTGATGAGATAAACTACAGGCTGATAACAATCGGCTTCCCTCTGCTTACACTTGCAATTATAACCGGAGCGCTCTGGGCGCAGAGCGCATGGGGAAGCTACCTGAAAGGAGACTTCCGCGTGGTATGGGCCATTATCACCTGGCTTATATACGCCGTAGTTCTGCACACACGGCTTTTAGCAGGATGGAGAGGGAAAAGGGCTGCAATACTGTCTATCATCGGGTTCATTACAATCCTTATCGCATTCTTCGGGATTAAATTAATCAAAAAAGGTCTTCATGTCTTCCTATGAATATTCTTATTGTAGGGCTTAATCATAAGACTGCTGATGTAGACATCAGGGAAAGGCTTGCCTTTAACGGACAAAAACTTGAGGAAGGCCTGCAGAGGATTAAAACCCTTCCTGATGTAAAAGAGGCTGTCATCCTGTCAACATGCAACAGGGTTGAAATCTATGCTGCTGTAACCAACGCTGCAGCTGCGCATGAGGCAATAAAAAATTTCATCTCTGAGTTTCATGGGATTGACAGGAGCGCACTTGAAACATCACTTTACGCATACGAAGACATAAACGCTGTCAGGCATGTCTTCAGGGTTGCATCAAGCCTTGATTCAATGATTGTCGGCGAACCTCAGATACTCGGTCAGATTAAAGATGCGTTTGATTTTTCACTCCAGAAAAAAACAACAGGGATACTGCTCAATAAACTCATGAAAAAGACAATCTCTGTAGCCAAGCGGATACGCACAGAGACAAAGATTGCTGAAAATGCAGTGTCAATAAGCTTTGCTGCCGTTGAACTCGCAAAAAAGATTTTTACAGACCTCTCAACAAAATCTTTTATGCTCCTCGGAGCCGGTGACATGGCAGAACTTGCGGCAAGACACCTCATGAGCAGCGGAGTTAAGGATGTCCTCGTTGCAAACAGGACTTATGAGAGTGGAGAGAAACTTGCCAAAGAATTCAATGGCCGGGCTGTAAGATTTGACGATTTTATACATGAGATGGTCCATACGGATATTGTCATATGTTCAACAGGCGCATCAAAATACGTGCTCATGAAAGAACAGATGCAGAAGGTCATGAAAGAAAGAAGGCATAAGCCCGTTTTTATAATTGACATCTCTGTGCCAAGAAACATAGACCCTTCCATAAATGACATAGACAATGTCTATCTTTATGATGTTGATGACCTGCATGGGATTGTTGATACAAACAAGCTTGAGCGGCAGAAAGAGGCTGAGAAGGCCGAAGGCATAATAGCTGAGGAGATAGAAACCTTTCAAAAATGGCTGGCATCGCTTGACTCTGTTCCGACAGTCGTTGCCCTGCGCAACAGGGCGGACGCCGTCAAAAAAGAAGAGATTGAAAAACTTCTGAACAAACTGCCTGCACTTGGAGAAAAAGAAAAAGAGGCTGTTGAATACATGGCAAATGCAATCATTAACAAGCTCATTCATCCACCCACTGCCGCTCTAAAAGAAGACTCCGAGGACAAAGACATCCTCATCGCAGCAATCAGAAAACTTTACGGGTTGGATAAGGAGGAGTAAGACTCTATGTCATTTATCAAACCGGCAGTCTGTGTACCTTTCTAATCGCCAACCTAATCACCAACCATTATACAAGTACATAATAGACTGCCCGTCCTTACAATTGACAACCTAATTGACAACCTAATTGACAACCAGTTAGACAAGCTCATAATACGCCCCCCTGCCTTTTCCCCTGAGACTAACAACCTTCAATCCGACCAGTTTGTTCATCTCCTTTAAAGCAGCCTGTCTTGAAATCTCAAATTCTTTCGCAACGTCACCAATAGTAATTTTTTTATCCCGGATTATTCTCTCCACAATCTTCATCTGCCTTTCAGTCAGAGCAATCTGCCCTTTCTTAGCCTTTCTCAGTCTTTCACTGCTGAGGCGGACAACGCTCTCCTTGACAGCAGCGATGCTCACCTTAACGCCTTCAACAAAATACTCAAGCCATGCGGTTAAATCAAGGGTTTTTTGATTCACGCTTTGAAGGGCACGGTAATACGATGGCCTGTCAGAATCATAATAATCATCCAGACAGAAGAATTGTTTTGCGTCAAAACCCCTCAAATAAAGTATCAGTGTGGCAAGGACACGGGCAGTTCTCCCATTGCCATCTATAAATGGATGAATTCTCACAAATTCATAATGAGATATTCCGGCTTCAATAACAGGGTCAAGAACCTGTGCCTCAGAAAAATTCAGCCACATAATCAAAGCCTTCATTAATTTTGGGACATCTTCATTTGAAGGCGGCCTGAAAAAGACCTCCCCTGTCAATCTGTTTCCGACTATGACATAGCGGCTCCGATACACGCCGCAATCAGAAGGATTTTCAAGTGTATCTCTCGTTACCATTTTATGAATCTTGAGAATGTCTTTTTCAGTTATTTTTTTGCCGTCTGTCAACTTATCAATGGCCTGAAGAACTTTGAGATAATTCAAAACCTCCTGCTTGTCTTTTCGCGTTGCCATGATTTCACGGCCCTGTGCGAGATCGCTGACCTGTTCAAGAGACAGCCTGTTTCCTTCAATAGCAGTAGATGAATGGGCAGACCTGATAATAGCATCCCGCCGGAGCGAGACCTCCCATTTCGGAATAAAAGGAGAATTCAGCACGAGTTCCCTTGCAGCGGCTATCTGAGTAAGAGCACCGACAATTTTATTGGTATATTTAAAGTTTGGTTTAAACATCTCCCGCCTCATCCTGCCAGTTGGGTTTGAACTCCACATTTTGTGATTCAACTGATTTTAAAGGCATCTTATTGTCTGCAAGGGGATTATGAACAATATTAACCTCAACACCAATTTTATTAGGACGATTAACAACATTCATATATGAGTAAAGAACGGCACTGATTCCTGCATAATCCTTATTCATAAAAATATCGGTCGGCACAGGACTGCCTTTTGCAGTTGTAACAGCATCCCTATATTGATGAAAAGAATTATCCATAATCCTTATTTCATCTCCCCACAGTCTCCCTACACCACCATCCACTGCTGGGGCAAAAATAATCTTTCGTAGGTCATCATCGCAAACCTGTCGGTCATCCCTGCAACAAAGTCACAAACCATCCTGTGCTTGTTCAGCTTCTTTTCAGCTGGAATATCCTTAAAGACCTCTTCAATATGTTCAAGGTAATATTCATACAAATCGCCAAGTATCTTTTTTGCTTTCCTGAACTCTACTTTCGTAGTATCGCTCTCATACACACGCTCATAAAGAAAATCCCTGAGCATATATGTTGCTGATGATACCTCAGAGCTCATAGAGAGCTTTTCAAAGTCTGTTTCGAGGGATTGATATATGAAGTCCTTTACCATTCTGTCTATTCTTCCGGAATGTGTATCTCCGAGAATAGTTGCAATCTTTTTGGGAATGTCGGTTCTTTTTATAACCCCTGCCCTTATCGCATCGTCAAGGTCGTGGTTGACATAGGCAATGATATCCGAGACGCGCACTACCTGCCCTTCAAGCGTCTCTGCCCTGTCTGCCTTTGTTTCAGGAATAATCATTCCCTTGCCCTTTGAATGTTTTACAATGCCGTTCCTTACCTCATAAGTGAGATTCAGTCCTTTCCCGTTCTGCTCAAGAAAATCCACTACCCTCAGGCTCTGTTTATAATGGTCAAAACCTTCGGGATGTATTTCCCTCAGTATTGCCTCGCCTGCATGTCCGAAAGGTGTATGACCGAGGTCGTGGCCGAGCGCAATCGCCTCCGTTAAATCTTCGTTTAATCTCAATGCGCGTGAAATAGTCCTTGCAATCTGCGACACCTCAAGCACATGGGTGAGCCGTGTCCTGTAGTGGTCGCCTTTAGGCGCAAGAAAGACCTGTGTCTTGTGTTTTAATCTTCTGAATGCCTTTGAATGGATAATCCTGTCACGGTCTCTCTGAAAGCAGGTCCGTATCTCGCCTTCTTTTTCAGGCTTCATTCTGCCTTTGCTGTTTGCGCTAAGACATGCCTTTGGATGAAGGGTCTTTCGCTCAATCTCCTCTGTCTGCTCACGAATGGTCATAACTCACACAATATACAAAAACCTCTGCTTAAACTCCATCACTCTCATATTTGCCGCGGCTGCTATTTTCTTTATATTCTCAGGCTTGAAATCTTCCTTCTCCAGCCTCATCATATATTCCCTTCCGACAAGATACGGTTCAGAGGTTATGTCAACGTATCTCATCTTCGGCTTTCCTGTCTCAGGCTCAAACATCTCACAGAAAGGCACTGATTTAAGTTTGCCCTCGTAAAACACTATCATGGAGCCTGTGCCTCCCATTAAAAGAAATTTCACGGCGCCGTATCCGAGGTTTCTTGTATATTCAGCATCAAACGGAATCGGGTTTGCAGCCCTGAGTTCATACCCTATGTTTTTATCAACAATTGTGACTTTTATACCCCGGCTTTCAAGACTTTTATTCACAAGCATCTTCATCACCCTTCCAAGCTGAATCTCTGATAGCCTCACCCTGCCTGTCTCATCCTTCTCAACGCATTCATGCCTCAGAAGCTCTTCAGGAGCAAACTTGTTTGCAATCCCCTCTGCGAGCACTGCAACACCGTAATCTTTGCCTATCGAAAGCCTCTTGATGATAGAGCCTTCAAGTATGTCAGCGACTTTTTTAAATGAAAGCTTTTCTTCCTTAAATTCCTCGGGGATTAACGTGACTGTTGCTCCTGCCGCCTTCCCTATGCCGAGCGCAAGATGTCCGGTGTACCTGCCCATCGTTGTCACAAAATACCATCTTCCTGTTGCCCTTGCATCTTCAAGGATGTTTTCTACGATTTCAACTCCCCAGTGCCTCGCAGTCTCATAGCCGAATGTCTGGATTCCGCCGGGCATAGGCAGGTCATTGTCTATTGTCTTTGGAACATGGACAACCGCAATGCTCCCCTTTGCCTCTTTTTCTATCCATCTTGCCATGTAGAGAGTTCCTTCGCCGCCGATTGTAATAAGATACCTTGTCTTTAGTGATTTCAGCGTTGACATGAGAACCCTGAAACGCTCTTTAGCTTTTTCAGGAAAATCTCTTGATGTTCTAAGGATTGAACCGCCTGTGATGTGAATCTTGCTTACATTATCAAAAGTAAGCTCTAAAGCCTTCTTCTTATCTCCTGCAAAAAGGCTCTTGAATCCTCCGACTATGCCGATGACCTTCTTGCCTTTCTTTATAGCCTCAATCGTAGCAGCGCTGATAACGCCGTTAATGCCCGGCGCCGGACCTCCGCCTACGATTATTGCAATTGTCTCTTTCATGTGATATGCCTTGCAGAATTAATCGTGTCCATATTACTACGCTGTTGCTGAACCCTTTGAGCGATATTAGAGAATTTTTGATAACAAATCTCGGCGAAGTGGAAGATAAGCAATTTCAACTGTTTGAGCCTGTCAGCCCCTCGGCTGATTCGCTGGGGCGAAAAAGGCGAGTTTTGAAATTGCCTGCAACGAGCCATAGATTTGTCAAAAAGTCTCTGCAGATAGCGAAAGGGGTTCAGCAATAGGCACACTTTCATTTCTATAGTTCTTTCCATAAAAACTCAGGAATCTCTTTCCTTACATTCATAGGTTTTACCGTCCTGTTGACTATCTCCTTTGTATTCCCGACTTTCAGCTTATCAAACAAAAGCCCGAACCTGTCCTCAAGCTCCTTTATTATCGGGCCTTTTACTTCTGACGGCAAGTTCCACCACTTTTTCTTTAAAGGGCCGAATCCTTTCTTCCTTGTACTGTATATAAACTGCTCTTCTGTCTGGCCTTCTTTCCATTCCTTTGCGTATTCTGTTTTTATGAACTGATATATTTCATCCCTGAATTCTGAAGGCATTGACTTGCTGTCATACATGATATTTTGAAACCCTGTTGCAAGATGCACCTCTGATGTGCCTGTCTCCGGAAACATGTGGAACGCCTCTTCAGGCAGTGTTGATGCTCCGTGCTGAACACATCCTGAAAGTCTGTATTCTTTCCTTGCCATGTCAGACAACGTTCTCAGAGTTTCAAAATCAATCTTTACCTTTGCGAGTGTGCCGTCAGGAAGCACAACTCCACCATGGGCTGTGCCTGTCTGAACACTGAGCTTGCTCAATCCCTTGCCCGCCTTAAATGTTTCCTTAAATCCTTCAAGATATGCCCTGAGTTCATCAGGGTTGCTGTTCTTCCCTCCTATCTCTCCTATCTCTCCTCCGATTGAAATATCAAAACCCTTCGGTTGAATTCCCCTGATATACGCCCCAAGCTCTGCTGTCTTTTCAAAATTCGGCCTCTGCTGTTCTTTGGTCGTCGGCCTTTCAAGGTCAACAAGCGTTGAAGAGTCAATATCAATGTTATAAAACTCCGCTTCTATCGCCTCTTTTATCAAGCCTTTCACATAGTCTGTTTCAGGTTTCGGGTCAGCAAGGTAGTTTTTTCTTACAAGCTGGAAATGGTCGCCCTGTATAAACACAGGCCCGCTGAATCCTTCGTTTACGGCAGCGGCAAGCACAACAGTGGAATATTCAAGCGGCCTTTGTTTTGTATAGCCTATCTCTGAACGAGCAATCTCAAGTATGACTGCGCCGACATTCATTGCATTTGCCTTTCTGAATATTGCCTTCGCAGTGTCATAGGTAAGCCCCCTGATATTGATTGCAGGCACGGTAAAACCCGGATAGCTTCTTCCCATTTCTTCATAGAGTCCCTGTATTGATGCGGGAAAAGAGCCTGCTGCCTTTGCAGCCTCTTTTATTAGAAGAAAAAGCGCAATCTGCCTGTCTTTATCTTCGGTGAATACCGCTTCATATATAAGCTCATCCATTACTTTTTTCAGCCCTGCTTTATCTTTCAATTCCAGAATGCCATTATTGACAGAGAGAATGCCCTTCAGTTCTTTTAGATTCATTTTATCCTCCTGTGGATTTATGAAATAAATTATTAACTACGTTAAAAGTCAGCAGATCATTCCGGAGCCAGTTTCGGTACGCCTTCAATATTTGAAAGTATAATCGCCGTTTCTTCATCAAGTTCCCCTGTCTTCCCGAGCCCTTCCCTTTCCTGAAATTTCATCAAGGCCTGTTTCGTCCTCGGCCCTAATTCCCCTGTCGCAGGATAATCGTACAGGCCGCGCGCCTTTAACTCCTGCTGGAGCAATAAAATCCTGTTATTGCCTCTATATCGATTTTTGTAAAATACCACTCCACCTGTAATCATATTCTTGAATGTTTTTAGCGGCAGGATATTCTTTCCTTCCCTTGGGTCTATCAGCATTGCATCATTTCCCACAACCCATCTGAGAACCACGCACTTGTTTGTCTTCCCATGCTTCATATAGAGGATAGACGGCATATTGAATTTCACCGCCTTATCAATGTCGCTGCCGAATTTATAAACAGAAAAACCTCTCTTCGCCGGCTCCTTATCAGCCTCAACGCTGCCTTTTAAATCCTTTTCTCCCCAGATGTTCAGGAGATTTAATGTGCAGGCTGCCTCAAAAAGTTCTTCATTGGATACCATATATATACCATCGCTTATGAAAAAACCACCCTCTATTTTCACCCCTTTTAACATACTGCTAATCTTCTCAAAATAACTGTCCTCTCTGGATACACTGCCGTATGCAAGTATTACAATAAGAAGGAATATGGATACTCCTATTATTACAGGCTTTAAAAAATCTGTTGTTCCTTTGCTGTCAGGGGAGCTCAAATCCCTTACAGCCTTTCTCACCATGCTGTTATCAATATTGATATTTCCTTCTGAATAGGAAAACAGCAGCGTCCTGTCACAAGCAAGGTTAATAAGCCGCGAGATACCGCGGCTGTATTTATAAATACGTCTTATGCCTTTAGGAGGGAATGTTATCATTCCGCCGCCTGCAAGCCTCAGCCTGTGATTTATGTATATAGTTGTATCATCGCGGCTTAACGGCTCAAGATGGTATCTGACGGCAATCCTCTGGTCCAGTTGTTTCAGCGGCTCGCTCGCAACAATCCTCTTTAACTCCGGCTGGCCGACAAGAATCACCTGAAGCAGTTTTTTTGTATTGGTCTCAAAGTTTGATAGAAGCCTGATAAACTCAAGGCTTTCAAGGCTCAATTCCTGCGCCTCGTCTATTATGAGGACTGCCTTCTCATTTTTTGAAAATACGTCCAGCAGGAAATTGTTCAGCGCCTCAAGATGGTCCTTTTCTGTACTGCCTGCGGCAGTGACGCCAAAGTCATTATTTATAAGTTTGAGAAGCTCAAGAGGGTCAACCTTGGGATTGATTATCAGAGAGGTATGAGTATCATGGCCCAGGGTATTAAGGAGATACCTTATCAATGTCGTCTTTCCGGAGCCCACTTCTCCCGTGAGCATAATAAAACCTTTATTCTCTGAGATGCCGAAATTCAGATGAGCAATTGCTTCCTCATGCTTCTTGCTCATGTAGAGAAACTTAGGATTAGGCGTCAGGCCGAACGGCTCTTCCCTGAAACCGAAGAATTTATTGTATATCAACCCTGCTCTCCTTCCTTTTCTTTTCCTTATCTTCCTCTGTCTTTTCTTTAATAGTTACATCCCTTGCAAAGTCAGGACACCGTAGATCTTTGCCTGAGATGGAAAATTTTTTCTTGCATGTTTCCCTCCATGCACAGACTGCACATACATCCATTACCGCTCCTCATTTTCTGTCATTCCGCACTTGATGCGGAATCCAGATTCTCTGTTTTCATGGATTCCTGCTGGAGTTTATCCCGTACCTTGATACGGGGCAGGAATGACATAAAGCAAATCTTTATTATTTACAGCCTTCAAGCCCTCTCTTTTATGCTTGTCCTGAAATGCCAGCTTAACACCTTTTCTATGTTGCCTGCAACGCTGTCTTTAGAGTTTATTATAAAGGTTTTATTCCATATCTGGAAGAGTTCTTTTTCAATCCTCGTAACAGGAGGGGGAGAGGGGAACCTTTTTCTCAATTCCTCCTCAAACATCGGCACAATCTTATCTTTCATTCTCAGTTCCGTATCCATGAAAAATACCGCTATTTCAGGGGAAAGGTCCAAGGTCCTGTCAAGAAAGGCGGCAATCTCACTGTTATAAATCTGTTTGGGAGGAGAAGACTTCACCTCCATATACAGGATTGAGCCGTCAATCTTCGCAATGACGTCATAATCACCGCCTACTCCCGGCCTTTTGAATTTTACTCCCCATACTGCCTCAGCGGCAAATTCCCTTCTGAAGATTTCGCAAAGGAACCATTCAAGCGTCTCGCCAAAACTCTTTATGCGCCTTTTTATCAGCCTGAAGCCATCGCCTGCCGGTTCAACCACCTTCACAGAAAGAAGAAAACCAACATAGGCCTCCGTTACGCCGGACGCCGCATATCTTGTGACCTGCTCTTTCGTAAAATATTCCTGATGCTTTATCACATCTCTGATAAAAAGGCGGAAAGAGTATTTTTTCAGCATTTCATAGAAATCATCAAGGAATCTCTTTGCGGGAAGCACAAGGTCTGCTGACGGCTCTTTTTTGTATATTCGGAATCCGCGGCGCTTAAGAAGCGCCTCAAGTGACGGCGTAAGTTTGGAAAGTGTCTTCCTTAATCTCTTTACCTCGCTGCGCAGGGCATGGATTTCTTCATCATCCATTCTATCTGCTCTATTTATCAGCTATAAGCTTGAGTGTTACTCTTCTGTGGCGGGGGCCGTCAAACTCGCAGAAGTAAACTGCCTGCCATGTGCCGAGAACGAGCCTGCCCTCGTCAATAATAACAAGCTGTGATGTCCCGATAATGCTCGATTTTATATGCGCATCGGCGTTTCCTTCCCTGTGGGAGTAATTCATCTCCTGCGGGACAAGTCTGGTCAATGCATTCTGTATGTCGCGGTGCACTGAGGGGTCTGCGCCTTCATTTATTGTTACCGCCGCTGTTGTATGAGGCACATAGACATAGCATATTCCGCTGACAATTCCTGCCTCTTTAATGACCTCATTAACCTTTTCAGTTATGTCAATAAATTCGCTTCTCTGGCTGCTTCTTACATTTATATATCTAAGCACCTATCCTCCACTCAACAATTACTAAGGAGTTCATAAAAACCCCAATTAAACGCCCGTTTCTGTCATGCCGGCTTGTCCGGCATCTTTCTTAAAGAAGGATTCCCGACAAGCGGGAATGACATGCAAGCGGCTTTACTTATGGTCGTATTAGCAAAGTGCAGATGTCTGTTATAATTATACCTGAAACAACAGCACAAAAAACTATGGTAAATTACCACAAAACATGGCGTCTTATCAATTCGGGTCCGGGCAGCGCATCCTGCAACATGGCGCTGGATGAGGCAATTGCTATTTCTGTCAGAAAAGGCAGTTCGCCGCCTGCACTGAGGCTGTATTCCTGGGACAGGCCCTCCGTAACTCTTGGCTGCTTCCAGAAAATCAGTGACATAGACACCGAATACTGCCGTGATGCATCAATCCCGGTTGTAAGAAGGCCCACCGGCGGAAGGGCAATACTTCACAATAAAGAACTTACTTACAGCTTCTCTGTAAAAACTGATAATGATTTATTTTCGAAAGGCATCTTTGACAGCTATAAAAAAATAAGTGCGGCTTTTTATCTTGCCCTCTCAAAGATAGGTCTTTTGCCAGAATTAAAATTAATCAGGAAAACTCGTCACTTGTCACTCATCACTCGTCACTCAAAAAGCCCGCTATGCTTTCAATCGGCATCTTATGGCGAGATAACCATTAACAGCAAAAAAGTGATAGGCTCCGCGCAGAAACGCTGGACTGACGGACTTTTGCAGCAGGGCTCAATACCGTATTGCATTGACGAGCCCGAAGTATTAAAAATCTTCAGGCTTCGCTCTATTCGGGATATAAAAGACACAATGGCAGGACTTATTGAGGCGGTCCCGGATTTAAGCGATGAAAAGTTCAGGAATATAGTAAAGATTTCTTTTGAAGAGGCATTCAATATAGAATTTATCTCATCTATTCCTTCTCAGGAAGAGGATATCCTGGCTCAGAAGCTTGATTCTGAGAAGTATCGGACAGAGGAATGGAATTTCCGGAAACAGGTTCAGTCCCTTCCGCCTGAGGCGGAGGCGTTTCAGAGAGCTTAACCTCAGCCTCTGTATGACAATAATATATAAATATTACGGCAACTATAACCAGCCCTAAATAGCTCTGAACCGCATAAGAAACAATCTGATATGGGATAGCTATTATAGCGCCGATTAGAGGTATCAGGCTAAACGGCGTTCCAAGAAGGAGAAGAAAAAAAGTTGCAAGGAAGTATCCTCCAAAAACAAGACAATAAAGCCATAATGCGGCAGGGTTGCGATATAGATATTTTATGGTGTCTTTTGTAGCCTGCCACGGCCCTGTTCCCTTAAGGACAATAGCGGCAATCCCATACAATGTAAGGGCAATTGAGGAAATAATAAGAGCAAGTCCTATGCAGAACAACAAAAGTGAAAGGAATATCCCCAAGACAACAGCCAGTGTCGTTTCATACCCTTTGGCGATAGATATGATAACTCCTATTCCTCCTGCAAAAACACCAAGAACAAAGGCAACCCCTAAAAATATAATTCCTATTATCGCAGTGAATCCGGCCAGCGGCCAAAAAAGCCGTTTACCCTCGGAAAAAAAGGTATTCATATTAAATCTGGCGGCGCTGTTCCTTACAGCCCTGCCTATCATGCCCGCGGAACCTCCAAAAACATAAAGTCCTACCGAAGCCGCAACAAATAAATAGACAACAAAACTCACCACCAGCACAATAATGAATCCGAGATATTTTGTTATGATTTCCGAGACATCCTTCATCGTCCCGAGGAGATTTTTTAGCTCTGTCATCTCTGTAAAGTCAAGTCCGAATATCACAAAGGCGACTGCAAGCGGGATACCGACAAATACAAAAAACCCTATGCAGTTTACAAGCATCATGCCAAATTGAATAAGCACAAGCTGCCAGTTCTTGTTTATAAGTTTAAATCCGTTTTTTATCGCATCGCTGTAGGTCATGATTTTTATATTTTACACTAATTGACGAAATAGTTTACAAACAATTATACTTTTAACAATATAAGATTGCCACGCTGGAGCCTGCCCTGAACGATAAAACGAGATTGCTTCGCGACGCTCGCAATGACAAAAGTGAAGGGGCTCGCAATGACAGAGAATAAACGGCTCTTAATGAATGCCGTTAGGGGTTTTTTAAGATGAATGCATCAACAAAAAAGACAATACTCAAGATTAGCGGAAATTCTGTCACAAAGGCAGATGACGCGGTAGCCGTTGAAAAGAGGCTGAGAATACTTATAAACAGGGAAGAGGTTATAAGCCTTTACTGCACTCCTTTTATGATAAGAGAGCTCGTGGTCGGCATACTCATGACAGAGGGTATTATTAAAGGTGAATGGTGCGCTGACAGGATGAGCATAGAATACGGTGATGATATTGTTGTCAACATAAATTCAGCAGACGCAGTCATCCCTAAAGAGAACAGGGTTATAACATCAGGCTGTATAGGCGGTATCACATTCGTAAAAAAAATGGAGAATGAAAAGATAACAGATGAATTTTCAATCGAGGCAAAGAGTCTTCTCAGCATCTTCAAGGAATTTCAGCTCCGCTCTGATCTTTACAGGCTTACAGGCTGTGTTCACAGCGCTGCGCTTTCAGACGGCAGGCATATTATTGCATTCGCAGAGGATATAGGAAGGCATAATGCGGTTGACAAGGTCATAGGATACTCCGTGCTTGAAAACATAGGGCTCGCAGGAAAACTGATGCTCGCAAGCGGAAGGCTTTCATCTGAGATTGCGTCAAAATGCTCAAGATGGGGCATCCCGATAGTTGCAAGCAGGACCGCGCCAACGCATCTTGCGATTGAGATCGCAGAATTAAGGGGGATTACGCTTGTCGGATTTGTCCGGGGGGACAGGCTCAATGTTTATACACATCCGCAACGAGTTAAAAGTTAATAGTTCAAAATTAAAAGTTAAAAGTTTTAAAACTTCACACTCTCAACTTTTAACTCTTAACTTTATATAACATGTTTTCATTTGAGGCGCTAATAAACAGTATTGAAGACGCCATTGTTCTGTTTGACAGAAAGGCTGTGATAAAATTCGTGAACAGAACCGGTGAGGAGCTTTTAGGGAAAAGCCTGAAAGAAGTAACCGGGAAAAAGCTAAAAGAATTAGAATTATTTTCGGAAGAAAAAACCATAGCAGGATTGATAAGGAAGTCCATATCTGAAGAACGTTCTTTCAGCGGCAGGGGGGTAAATATAAACATCGGCAAAATGATAAACGCTGACTTTAACATCTCACCATTTTTTGTTCAGGGAGAAACTCAGGGCGCGGTCCTTTCGCTTAAGGAAAACACCGCCATCGTCGAGAGAGAAGATTATCAGTTTGATTCCCTGATATACCTTCTCGGCACTTTAGCCCATGAGATTAAAAACCCTCTCGGAGGCATAAAAGGAGCGGCGCAGCTCCTGCGTGAAAGGACACAAACAGAAGGTATTGCTGAATACACTAATCTTATAATCAAAGAGACGGACAGGTTGAATTCAGTACTGCAGAATTATCTGACAATTTGCAAAAAACCGTCATTCCACTCGCTTAATATCCATGAGGTCTTAGAAAAGGCATTATCTATCATGGACCTTCCAATGAAAGACAAGGGCATCGTCTTGCAGAAAATGTATGACCTGAGTCTTCCAAAGGTTATGGGAGATGAAGGGAAACTGCTTCAGGCATTTCTGAATATAACCAAAAATGCCATAGAGGCGATGAAAAAAGGAGGAAGCCTGACAGTCCTGACAGGCGTATCAAGAGAATATGTGCGGCAGAAGGGCAAACCAAAACGCTGGGCTGTCACTTCCGTAAAGGACACCGGCGGGGGAATTCCTTCCGAAGATATACCAAAAATATTTCTTCCGTTCTATACTAAGAAGAAGCACGGAACAGGCATAGGGCTTGCCCTGTCAAAAAAAATTATCCTTGACCACAAGGGATTCATTAAGGTTGAAAGCCATCTTGACAAAGGAACCACATTTAATGTTTATATACCTTTTGTCGCAGACTCGTAGAGAGGGGAATAAGAAACGCTAATGAGCAAAGAAGTTCTGATAATTGACGATGATGAAAGCATAGCGTGGGTCATAGAGAAGGCTCTTGAACCGCAGGGCTACAAGATCGTCTCGCATACAAAACTCTCTTCAGGCATGAAAGCCGTAAAAGACGGGCCGCAGGTCGTATTGCTTGACCTTATCCTTCCTGACGGAAACGGCCTTGACGGACTCCGCGAAATTAAATCATCAAATCCCGAGGCAACAGTGATAATGATAACAGCTCACGGGAAAATGGAAAGCACAATAGATGCGATGAAAGAAGGCGCTTATGACTATATTGAAAAGCCCTTTGATATTGAGGAACTCAAGATAGTCGTTGAAAAGGCATTTAAGGACATGGCTCTGAGGGAAGAACTCAAAAAGTTCAAGGAGACAGAGGCAGAAGCGCCTGAGATAGTGGGAAGAAGCGAAAAGATACTTAAGGTATTCAAAGAAATAGGAAGGGTTGCAGCAAAGGACATCACAGTTCTCGTCACAGGCGAAAGCGGAACAGGCAAAGAGCTTGTTGCAAAGGCAATACACCACAACAGCAAAAGAAGTTCCGGCCCTTTCATTGCCATAAACTGCGCCTCAATGCCAAAAGACCTCATTGAGGCAGAGCTTTTCGGATGGGAGAAAGGCGCATTCACAGGGGCCAAAGACAAACGCATCGGAAAAATAGAATCAGCAAGCGGCGGCACATTGTTCCTCGATGAGATATCGGAACTTGACATGAACCTTCAGGCAAAACTTCTGCGGTTTTTGCAGGACAATGAATTCAGTCCTCTTGGGAGCAACAAGGTGACAAAGGCAGACGCAAGGATAATAGGCGCAACAAACAAAAACCTGAAAGATGCCGTAAGCAAGGGGTTATTCAGGGAAGACCTTTATTATAGATTTAATGTTGTGCAGATTAAACTGCCTTCATTAAGAGACCGCAGGGAAGATGTCCTTCTCCTCGCAAAGCATTTCCTCAAAGAGGCGCAGAAAAAATTCAATACAGGCCAAAAAGACCTCTCAAAAGAGGCAAAAGATTTCATAGCCAAGTATGACTGGCCCGGCAATGTCAGAGAGCTGGAAAACACAATAAAAAGCGCCTGTATCCTGTCAAACGGGACGACAATAGAAAAGCGCGACCTCCATGTGGAGGAAGGGAATTCTTATTCAATAAAGGAATTCCTTGAGGATAAATTAAAGAGATACCTGAAAGACATAACACAGCTTGAGACAGCGAACTTGCACACAACTGTAATGTCCGAGGTTGAAAAGGCTGTGATAAGTATTGTCCTGAAAGAGACAAAGGGCAATCAGCTCAAAGCAGCAAAAACTCTCGGCATTAACAGAAACACGCTGAGGACAAAGATAAAAGAGTATAAGATAAAATAGCAAACATTCCCCCTTGCCCAAACCTGCCTCAGCACTTATAATGAAAACAATGATGCGCACAGGTCATTGCGAGGAATAAAATGACGAAGCAATCTCAGAGCAGAAAGATTGCCACGCGGAGTTTATCCTGAGCGTAAAGGCAAGATTGCTTCGCCTTCGGCTCGCAATGACAGAAAGCGAAGGGCTCGTAATGACAAGGGACACTGATTTATGAACAACGAAAAGATTCTCATAGTTGAAGACGAAAAGAAAATATCTGACATCGTAAAGTCCTATCTTGAAAGAGAGGGCTTCGATGTCACTACTGCCGAAACAGGCAGGGAAGCGCTTAAGTTAATTAAAGACAGATTTGACCTCATAATCCTGGACCTTAAACTCCCTGACATTGAAGGAGAAGAAATCTGCCGTTCAATAAGAGGAATATCCGATGTCCCGATAATCATGCTCACTGCAAAAAGCTCAGAAGACGAAAGAGTGAAAGGGCTTGGAATCGGCGCCGACGACTACGTTATCAAACCTTTCAGTCCGAGAGAACTCGTTGCAAGGGTAAAGGCACATCTGAGGAGAACAAAGAAAGGAGAGAAAAAGGTTCTCTCTTTTAACAAAGGCATCCTTATAGTAGACACCACTTCAATGGAGGTTAAAAAACGAGAAGCGCCTGTTTCCCTTACCACAACTGAATTCAGGATACTGCTCTGCCTTGCAGAAAGGCCCGGCGCTGTCCTGAACAGGCTCCAGCTTACGAATACGGTTCAGGGATATGATTTTGAAGGCTATGACAGGGTCATTGACGCACATATAAAGAATATCAGGCACAAGATAGAGGATAACATCCAGAAGCCTGTTTTCATAAAAACTGTTTATGGGGCTGGATATAAATTTATAGGGGTGCGGGATTGAAGACATTTTCGGTGTCATTGCGAGGGACAGAGTCCCGTGGCAATCTCAAAGGGATGGGATTGCTTCACTCCGTTCGCAATGACAGAAAGGGCATGCTAACTTGAAAACAAAAATATTTCTCGCCTTCATAGCAATAATCCTGGCAGCGCTTTTTTCAAACTTCATCTTTGAATGGCTGATAATCAGGGATTTTGACAATTATGTCAGCGGAGTGAGGGAAGACCAGTTTTACTGGACCCTTGCATCTGTTGAGGGAAGCTATTCTGACGGGAAATGGAACAAGGGCTCTCTCTCTGAATCCATACACTGGGCCATGATGCTCGGACTTAACGTGAAGGTTCTTGATAATGCAGGGAAAGAAATCATCTCATCTCACGAGGTGATGGAATCCCTTTCTGAATCCATGAAGCGAAGAATGGATGAGCACTTCCATGTTCACGCGCACGAAGCAGAGGGAAAATTCACTGACTACCCGCTTTATGCAAAGGGCAAAAAAATCGGGACGCTTCTTTCACAGCCATTTCAAAAACAGGAGATACAGGAAAAGGAATCCATATTCAAAAAAAGGACAAAAAATTTCCTTTATGTATCGTTTCTGATTGCAGGCGGAGGCTCGCTGCTTATAGCCTTCCTTCTGAGCCGCTATCTTTCAAAGCCGATAATGAACTTAAAAATGGCAGCAGAGAAGATTGCAGACGGAGATTTCATGGTAAGGACAAGCGCCTCATCCCATGATGAGATAGGAAAATTGTCAGCAGCTTTCAACAAAATGGCAGAGTCTCTTCAGAGGGAAGAGGAACTCAGGAAACATCTTTTTTCCAATATTGCGCATGAACTAAGAACACCCCTGACAATCCTTAAGACCCATGCAGAGGCTATAGCTGATGGAGTGATAGAAAGAGAAAAAGGACTGGAGAACATCAAAAACGAGATTGACAGGCTGATAAAGCTCGTCAAAGGCATAGAAGATATTACGATGGCAGAGGCGAGTTTTTTTACTAAAGGAGAGACCGCAGAGATAAACCTCATGGAATTTCTCTCTGGAATCTGCGATGAGATGCTTCCTGCATTTAAACAAAAAGGACTTGGGATAAAGATTCTAAGGGCAGACGGCCTTCTTATTTCCACAGATATTGAAAAACTTGAAAGGATAACAAGAAACATAATCTCCAATTCCCTGAAGTTCATGGAAAAAGGCGGTGTCCGTATTGACTACGGAACCGAAGGAGAAATGTTCTTTATTGAGATAAGAGATTCAGGCAGGGGAATACCTGAAAACGAGATTCCTTTGATATTCAACCGTTTTTACAGAGGGGCCAAATCAGATACCGAGAGTCTGGGGCTTGGCCTTGCAATAGTCAAGGAGCTCGTTGAAGTGATGGCTGGCAGGATTGAGGTAAAAAGCACGATAGATAAAGGAACGACATTCAGGGTGTTCCTGCCGATAAAAGGCGCCTGAGAACAGCGCCCAATGAACTACCCAGCGGCAAGACCGCAGGGTATCTAAATCAAAACAACTTTAGTCATATGTCGTCATTCCTGCGAAAGCAGGAATCCAGAAAAAGAAAAAACTGGATTCCGCATCAAGTGCGGAATGACAGAAATAAGGAGCCCCAGCCTCCTTGTAAGTTTTCGTTTCAAAAAATCTCTCCATAATTTTTCTTTTCTCTTCATAATTCCTTCATTATTGAATGCTATGTTTTAACCATGACAAAATGGTTATTCATAGTTGCCCTGAGTGGAATTCTAACAGCCAATATCCATGCAGAAACGAAAAAAGAGGAGCCGGAGAAAGGCGTTACACCCTATGGCGTTTCATGCCCCATCTGCGGTGAATACGGGTATTGTAAAAAAGAGGTAAAGCATGAAGAGGCAGTCAAAGCGCTTGAAAAATATTACAAAGAAAAAGGGATGACTATTGCCATAACGAAAAAAGAAGGACGGTTCATAGAGGCAGAGATTTACAAAGACAAGGATTTAGTTGACAGGGTTGTCCTTGACTGTAAAACAGGAAAGATAAGATCAATATATTAGAGGAGGTGAGTTTATGAAGTGGAATGTATTAACAGCGTGGGTGATTATTATCGCAATGACTTTGCTGCTCGGTTCTGATATAGCGGCAGCCCAGACCATCAAGAAAGACGAATCTCTGAGAATGGGGGAAAAAAGACCCACCCTTGATCCAAACATCTTTTCCGATAACGCTAAAATAAAAAAGGCGTATCAGATTGCGAAAGAGATCCCATGGGTTCTTGACAGCATTTACTGCTATTGCTATTACGAGGAGTCTCCGGCATTCAAACATAAGAGCCTTTTAAGCTGTTATGTTGACAACCATGCAGCGATGTGAGACATTTGCATGGGGGAGGCCCTGCGGGCTTCCGAACTTTACAAAAAAGGCTATTCTGTTAAAAAGATAAAGGAAATAGTTGAAAAGGAATACAAGAGATAAAGGAGAAAAGTCTGTCATTCCGTGCTTGACACGGAATCCAGACATGGAAAGATACTGGATTCCCGCTTTCGCGGGAATGACAAATTATAGGAGGAAAAATATGAAAAGATTGGCTGTATTTACATTGGCGCTACTTTTGGTTGCAGGAGTTACTTATGCAGCGGAACAGGCAAATACCACTGAGCAGGTAAAAAAGGCAGAAGCAGTTGGGAATAAAATCTGTCCTGTAAGCGGCGAAAAAATTGATGAAAAGACGAAAGCAACATACGAATACAATGGCAAAATCTACAATTTCTGCTGTCCGATGTGCGTTGAAGAGTTCAAAAAAGACCCTGAGAAATATAATGGTAAAAATAAACAATTGGAGGTAAAATGATGAAAAAGTTTGCTGTATTCAGTTTAATCATGCTTTTAATAGCGGGCATTGCTTATGCAAAAGATTATGAAGTAAAGAAAAAGGCAGGGGAATACGATGTGGAGATAAAAATCGACAAAAACCCGCCTGTAGTGGGCGACAATAATATCACAGTAGAAATTAAAGATGCATCGGGTAAATATGTGACCGATGCAAAGGTGAAGGTTGAATATTCCATGCCTGCCATGCCTGGTATGCCTGCCTCGAACTACAAGACAGACACAGAACTCAAAGGCTATGAATACAAGGCAAAGATGAATCTCTCCATGTCAGGTGCGTGGAATGTCGCAGTAAAAATAACAAGGAGCGGTAAAACCACAACGGTAAAATTCAATGCGGATGCGCACTAAGATAGAAGATAAGAGGATAAGAAGTTTGGAAGATAAGAATATTACCTCCAATGCACAACTTCTCAACTTCTCAACTTCTCAATTTCTAATTCTTTTACTGTTTACTGTCTACTGTTTACTGTCTACTGAAAATGCTTTTGCCGAAGAACTGAAACTTCAGCCCCTGATAGACGAGGCGCTGAAGAGCAATCATGACCTCATTGTATCAGGATTAAAGGTATCCACTTCAAAATACAAGATACCTCAGGTACAGAGCCTTCCTGACCCCATGTTCATGTTCGGCTATCAGAATGAAGGATACGACAGATACACTTATGGCGAGATGCAGGGCGCACAGTGGATGTTCTCTGCATCTCAGATGTTCCCATTCCCCGGGAAGCTATCGTTAAAGGGAGAGATGGCTCTTAGAGATTCTGAAAGCCTAAAGGCATTATACGAATCCGCAAAGCTCACAACAATAGCGAGAATAAAAGAACTTTACTATGACCTGTTCCTCACCTATAGAGACATTGACATCATTAAAGACAAGAATTCGCTTTTCTCAAGGATAGAGGATGCAGCCATTGCAAGATACTCATCAGGCATGGCGCCGCAGCAGGAAGTATTAATGGCTCAAACAGAAAAATACATGCTGCTTGAAAAAGAGGAGATGCTGAAACAAAAGCTGCGATCCATAGAGGCGATGCTAAACACAACCGTTGGCCGGGATGTTAATTCGCCTCTCGGAAGGCCTGTTGAACCTGTTTATGTTTCGTATAACCCAAGCATGGATGAACTTCTTAAAATGTCATACTCAAATTCTCCTCTGATAAAATCCAGAGAAAAGATGATTGCCTCGGCAAAGGCAAAGGTTAATATGGCTGAGAAGGAATATTATCCTGATTTCACCATTGCCGGCTCAGTCTTTGAGCGGAGGGGAGAGTTCAAAGATATGTGGAGCCTCACAACCACAATCAACATACCTATTTTTTATAAAACAAAACAGAAAATGGCTGTGCTTGAGGCAGAATCAGCCCTTTCAGAGGCAAAACACGAACTTGAGGCGGTTAAGTTAATGCTGTCATCCAATATAAGAGAAAACTACTCTATGATTAAGGCTGCGGAAAAATTAACGGAGCTGTACAGGAATGGACTTATACCCAAGGCATATCAGGATTTTGAACTCGCAATTGCCGGATATGTAACAGGAAAAGTCGAGGCAATAACTGTCATAACAAGGCTGAAATCACTTATTGACTATGAGCTTTTATACTGGGGGCAGTTTACGGAAAGAGAGAAGGCAACAGCGAGGCTTGAGGCGATAACAGCAGTCAGCAATCAGCACTCAGTACGCCCTGCTCTTCAGAATAAAATTGAGGCGAGCGTCATTCAGGGAGAAAAAGAAAAATGAAAAAAATAAATCTCATAATTATAATCGGACTGATTTTGACAGCAGGATTAATATTCTATCTCTTAAAGCCGGAGTTCCTGAAAAGCCCTGTAAAAAACAAACCGCCGGCATCTGTGCAATCAGCGGCTCCTGCACATCAGGGACATACCGCAGAGAGTAAAGAGCCGCAGGCTCGGGTTGAAACGCAGCAGAAAGAGCAGACAGAGGAAGCCCCAACTGTCGAGATTCCTCTTGAAAAACAGCAGTTGATAGGCGTAAAAACAGTTGCGGCGTCTGTGAAGCCGCTGCAGAAAATTATCAGAACAGTTGGCCGTATTGAATACGATGAAAGAAGGCTTGCGACTGTCAATACAAAGTTCGAAGGCTGGATTGAAAAACTTTATGTGAACTACACAGGAAAGTATGTCAAAAAAGGCGAGCCGCTTGCAGAGATTTATAGCCCTGAGCTTGTCGCAACTCAGCAGGAATTCTTAAACGCGCTTAAGTGGGCAAAACCGGGCGCAGACAAAGACAGCGCCTTAGGCAAAATGCTTTCAAAGGATGCTGAGGCAATAATTGAAGCGGCAAAACAGAGGCTGAGGTTATGGGACATAAACGATGCGCAGATTAAAAAAATTGAAGAGGCAGGAAAACCTATAAGAACATTAACCATATACAGCCCTGCAAGCGGCTATGTCGTGCAGAAAACAGCATTGCAGGGAATGCGCGTTATGTCAGGTGAAAAGCTATTTGATATTGCAGACCTTTCCACGGTCTGGATAGTATCGGATATATACGAATATGAAGTGCATTTAATGAAAACAGGGCAGACCGCAAAGATAAGCCTGAGCTATTTCCCCGGCAGGGAATTTTCATCAACAATTGACTACATCTACCCTTCACTTGCAGGAGAAACAAGAACAGCAAAGATAAGGTTCACAATAGCAAACCCGGGCGGACAGCTCAAACCACAGATGTTTACCAACGTAGAGGTAAAAATCAACTTAGGCAGTAAACTTGTTATACCTGAAAGCGCTGTGATTGATACCGGAATAAGGCAGATAGTTTACGTTGATAAGGGAGAAGGGTATTTTGAGCCGAGAGAGGTTATGTTAGGGCTTAAGGCAGAGGGCATGGCAGAAGTTCTCAAAGGAATAAAGGCAGGGGAAAAAGTGGCGTCGTCAGGCAACTTCCTTATTGACTCAGAGGCTCAGTTAAAAGGGATAAAGCCGCTTGAAGGGCATAAACATTGAAAGAAAGTGAAGAGTGACAGTGTACAGTGCCAGTGAACAGACTCAGAAAACTGAACATTGACACGGAAAAAACTGACACTAATCACTGACACTGATACTAAACAACAATGATTGCTAAAATAATAGAACTAAGCGCAAGGAACAAATTCATAATCTTTCTGCTGGTATTTTTCCTCTTAGCATGGGGATACTGGGCGCTTAAGAATACTCCGCTTGATGCAATACCTGATTTAAGCGACACTCAGGTAATCATCTATACGGAGTGGCCCGGAAAAAGCCCTGACCTTGTTGAAGACCAGATAACTTATCCGATAACATCAACGCTCCTTGCAGCGCCAAAGGTTCAGGTTGTAAGAGGGTTCTCTTATCTCGGAAGCTCGTTTATCTATGTAATCTTTGAAGAAGGGACAGATATCTACTGGGCACGCAGCAGGGTGCTTGAATACCTTCAGTCAGTAAAAAATAAAATCCCTGCTGAAGTCAATCCTGTTTTGGGGCCTGACGCAACAAGCGTGGGATGGGGATTCTCTTATGCTGTAGTTGATGAGACAGGCAGGCACGACCTCTCAGAACTTCGCTCTGTGCAGGATTACAACATAAAACTTGCACTTGAGGGTGTGCCGGGTGTCTCTCAGGTTGCAAGCATTGGCGGGTTCGTAAAGCAGTATCAGATAACAATAGACCCTAACAAGCTTCTTGCATATAACCTTCCGATAACCACAGTTATGGATGCAATAAGGAAAAGCAATAAAGATGTGGAAGGCAGAGTGCTTGAATTCTCGGGCATTGAATATATGGTAAGAGGAAGAGGTTATATCAAAACACTTGACGACCTCAAAAACATTCCTGTTGGTACAGGCGGCGCGGGAACGCCTGTATTCCTGAGAGACATAGCGAACATACAGCTCGGGCCTGAGATACGAAGAGGGCTTGCTGAGCTTGACGGAAAAGGCGAGGTGGCAGGAGGCATTGTAGTTATAAGATTCGGCGAAAATGTCCTCAATGTCATAGACAGGGTTAAAGAAAGGATTAAGAATGATATTGAGCCGAGCCTTCCGAAGGGAATGAAGATTATCACAACCTATGACAGGACTGACCTTATACACCGCTCCATTGACACACTCAAAGAAGAAATCATAAAGCTCTCCATAGCAGTCAGCGTCGTATGCATAGTATTTTTATTCCATCTTCCGAGCGCGCTCGTTGTCATTCTCACTCTGCCTATTGCAATCATCATCTCATTTATATGCATGTATTATCTCGGCGTCACTTCAAATATCATGAGCCTGAGCGGCATTGCAATTGCAATCGGCGCAATGGTGGATGCATCAATAATAATGGTTGAGAATGCGCATAAAAAACTTGAAGAGTGGGAACTGCACGGCAGCCATGGCAGCAGGGTGGAAGTGATTATCGATGCAGCGAAGGAGGTCGGCCCTTCTCTCTTCTTTGCGCTGCTTGTAATCACCGTAGGATTTCTGCCTGTATTTACGCTTCAGGCACAGGCAGGAAGATTATTTAAACCACTGGCATACACAAAGACCTTTGCAATGCTTTTCTCATCTTTCCTTGCGATTACGTTGACGCCTGTGTTGATGACGCTCTTCATACGCGGGAAGATAAAGCCGGAAGATAAAAATCCTATAAGCATTATCCTCCACAAAATCTATGAGCCTGTCGCGGCCCTCGCGCTCAGATTCAAAAAAAGCGTTATTGTCATTGCAATAATCATCATGGCGATTACTGTCTATCCATTTATAAAACTCGGCTCGGAATTCATGCCTCCGCTTTATGAGGGGACATTGTTTTATATGCCTGTCACAGTGCCGGCGGCTTCAATAACTGAAGTGTCAAAACTCCTTCAACTGCAGGATAAGATTCTGAAGAAGATTCCCGAAGTTGAGCAGGTATTCGGAAAAGCAGGCCGCGCAGAGACGGCAACAGACCCTGCACCATTAGAGATGTTCGAGACAGTTATAAATCTTAAACCCGAAAAAGAATGGCGAAAGGGGATGACAGTTGAAGGGTTAAAGAATGAGATGAACGACGCATTGAGCATTCCGGGAGTTGCAAATTCCTTCACAATGCCGATAAAAGCCCGCATTGACATGCTCTCTACAGGCATAAGAACTCCTGTAGGAATCAAGGTTTTAGGCCCAAAGCTTGAGGAAATAGAGAAACTCGGACTGGAGTTGGAGAACCTCATTAAAGATATTCCGGGCACAAGAAGCGTCTATGCGGAAAGAGTGACAACAGGATATTTTCTGGACTTTAATATCAAGCGTGAGGAAGCCGCAAGGTATGGAATAAATGTTGATGACATTCAGGAAGTAGTGCAGACTGCTGTAGGAGGCATGAACCTGACAATTACTGTTGAAGGCAGGGAACGCTATCCTGTGAATGTCCGCTATTCAAGGGAATTGAGAAATGACATTGATAAACTCAAAAGGGTTCTCGTGCCTGTTATGAATCAGCCTTCAGCATTCCCCTCCTCAGGCGGATTCGGCGGCCAACAGTCAGGTATGGGAGCAGTGCAGCCCGTATCCATGAAAACACTTCAGGTTCCTCTCGGCGAGCTTGTTGACATAAAAATTGTAAAAGGCCCCACACAGATAAAGAGTGAAGAAGGGCTTTTGACCGCCTATGTATATATAGATTTCACAGGAAGGGATATCGGAGGTTATGTCAATGAGGCAAAAAAGAAAGTCGCCTCTATGAAAATCCCGGAAGGCTACCGCCTTGAATGGAGCGGTGAATACGAGCACCTCGTAAAAACACATGAAAGGCTCAAACTTGTCATCCCGCTTACAGCGCTGATAATCTTTGTGCTTATATACCTGAACACAAAGTCAGTGACTAAGACATTTATAGTGCTTCTTGCGGTTCCATTCTCCCTTGTAGGCTCATTCTGGCTTCTTTATCTTTTAAATTACAACATGAGCATTGCCGTATGGGTCGGCATCATCGCTCTTGCCGGGCTTGATGCAGAGACAGGCGTTGTCATGCTCCTGTATCTTGAGCTTGCATACGAAAAATGGAAAAAGGAAGGCAAGCTTAATTCCATTATTGATTTAAAAGAAGCAGTAATGTACGGCGCAGTAAAAAGAATACGTCCGAAGATAATGACTGTAAGCGTAATCCTTGCAGGCCTTATCCCTATCATGTTCAGCCACGGAACAGGCGCGGACGTTATGAAACGCATTGCAGCCCCGATGGTAGGCGGAGTTATCACTTCAACAATTCTGGAACTGGTTATCTATCCCGCGATCTATATGATATGGAAAGGAAGGGAGTTTAGAGAGAAAAAATAAATCTAAAGGTAGAAATAAGGGGGCAACCATGAAATTAATTATAGCGATTATAAAGACAACATCCGCAGAAAAGGTTATAAAAGACCTTGAACATATCGGCATTAAAAACATATCTCTTTCAGAGGTCAAAGGCATAGGTGAACAGGTTGAAGCATTCAAACAGTATGCCGTTCACAAGAGGCTTGAGATTATTGTTCCGCAGGAAAAGGCCGCCGAAGTCTCGGATATAATTCTAAAAAATGCCCATACAGGGCTTGCAGGCGACGGCATAATAGCTGTCTGCCCTGTTGACCATCTCATAAAAATAAGGACTATGGAGAAGATAAAATAACAACAATAAGCCATCAAAGTGCATATCTTCTTTAAATCCACCCGTCTTTCCTGTTGACCTCACTGTTTTCTACACTCTATAATGTCTGAAATATCCGGTTCTGTTAAATATGGCAGACATTAATTCTTTTAGAGAAAAACTCCAGTCCTTGATCGCAAAGTTCGAGAAGGACAAAGCCCACTATGTCTCGAAAGGCTACCCCGAAGCTCAAGTAAGGCTGGATTTCCTTAATCCATTTTTCAAAGCCCTCGGCTGGGACATAGAAAACAAGGCGCAGAAGCCTCCGCATGAAAGGGATGTTATAGTTGAGCTTTCTCCTGAAACAACAGGAAGGCCGGATTATAATTTCAGGATTAACGGGGCAACAAAATTTTTTGTCGAGGCAAAGGCCCCGTCTGTGGCCCTTGATGACATAAACCACATACTTCAGGCAAAGAGCTATGCGTGGTCCACAAAAGAGGTCTATTTCGTAGTCCTCACTGATTTTGAAGAGTTCAGGCTTTATGACGCATCTTTAAAGCCAAATCCGAAATTCCCTGATGAAGGATTAATCCTCGGCCTCAAACATACTGATTACCTCAATAACATAGAAAAACTTTGGGAGCTTTCAAAAGAGCGCATTGAACAGGGTTCTTTGGAAGCCCTATTGCCAAAAGACACAAAGAGCAAGAGGCTCAGGATTCCGCCTGACAAATCATTCCTTGAAGATTTAACAGAATGGAGGACAGAACTCGCAAAGGACCTTCATAAGAGGAATCCAGAATTCGATGTGAAGTTATTGAATGATGTGGTCCAGAAACTCCTCGACAGGATTATCTTCATAAGGATTGCAGAGGACAGAAGGATACGGCCTGATAAGGAATTAATGGAGATTGTGGCCCTCTGGAAAGAAGAAGGCAAGAGAAAATCCATAATGAGCCATCTCCTTGACCTCTTCCATGAAGTGAACGATGATTTAAACGGCGATATTTTTAAACCTCACGCATGTGAGAGAGCAGATGTTGATTCAAACCTCATTGCAGAGATTATAGAGAACCTCTATTTCCCGAAGAGCAGATACAGGTTTGACGCCATCGGCGTTGAACTCTTGGGAAGCATATATGAGCGTTATCTTGGAAGCACGATAAGGGTAACTCCGCAGAGGGTAAAGGTTGAGGAAAAGCCTGAGGTAAGAAAGGCAGGCGGCGTTTATTATACTCCGAAATACATTGTTGATTACATTGTCAAAAATACAGTCGGAAAACTCATCGAGGGCAAGACACCGAAACAGATAGAAAAGATTAAGATACTTGACCCTGCTTGCGGCTCAGGTTCTTTTTTGCTTGGCGCATATCAATACCTGCTGGATTATCATCTTGAATATTATCGTAAGCATACCAAAGAGGCACAGACACAATTCTTTGACTTTTACCATAAAGTAGGGCCGGAGGACCTGGCGCTTCCCTTACGCACAAAGGCGATGATTTTAAGAAACAACATCTTCGGAGTTGATATTGACCCGCAGGCTGTAGAGATAACAATGATGAGCCTATACCTGAAAGCCCTCGAAGGCGAGCGTGGAATGCTTCCAAAAAAGCAGCACCTTCTTCCTCCTTTGAGCAACAATATCAAATGCGGGAACAGTCTTATCGGTTATGACATATTGGATCAGGGAAATCTTTTTGACGATGAAACAAAGAGCAGGATTAATCCCTTTGACTGGAATTCAAAGTCAGTTGGGTTTGGGGAGATAATGGAGAGCGGAGGGTTCGATGTGATTATCGGCAATCCGCCGTATGTAAGAATTCAGGCAATGAAAGAATGGGCACCGGATGAAGTCGCACATTATAAACAGCATTATGTTTCAGCAAGCAAAGGGAACTATGATATTTATGTGATTTTTGTCGAGAAGGGATTAAGTCTTCTCAATCCGAAAGGCCGCTTCGGCTTTATCTTGCCGCACAAGTTTTTCCAAACTCAATATGGAGAGCCTCTGAGAGGCATCATTTCTAAAGGAAAGCATTTATCAGAGGTCGTTCATTTCGGCGATCAACAAGTATTTGAGGGTGCAACGACCTATACCTGTCTGCTTCTTCTCGATAAATCACCCACCAAAAAGTTGAATTTTGTGAAGGTTCAAGACCTGTCACTCTGGCGTGTTACTGGTCAAGCCATTAGAGGAACCATTCCTTCCGCTGATATCGGTGCATCGGAGTGGAATCTTGCGATAGGGGATGCAGCTACGATATTCAACCGTTTAAAGAAAATGCCCGTAAAACTAAAAGACATTGCAGATATATTTGTCGGGCTTCAGACGGATGCAGATGATGTGTACATCTTAGAAGAAAGACAAAGAAAAGACGGACAGGTGTTGTGTTATTCCAAGGCAACCGGACAAACCCATTGGCTTGAAGACAATCACTTGAAAATGTTTGTCAAAGGATCGTTGAATGTAAGAAGGTATGAGCTTGTTAATGTTAATAAGCGCCTAATATTTCCATACAAAATAGTTGATGGGAAATCCCAGCTTATCGATGCTGTTCAATATGGAAAGGACTTTCCATTGACGTGGCAATACTTAGTCGATAATAAACCGCTGCTCATACGGCGGAATAAAGGGAAAATTCAGCGCACTGAATGGTATGGATACGTTTATAAGAAAAATCACACGCGATTGGCAACACCTAAGCTCCTTGTGCCTTCAATTGGAACAGGTAGTTGTTTTGCAGCCGACATAAGTGGAGAATACTATTTTGTCGGGAGCGGAGGCGGTGGCGGTGGCGGCTATGGCATTTCCTTGGCAGCTACACAGAACATATCTTATTCTTATCTATTAGGTCTCCTAAACTCTGCCCTCTTAAGCAACTATTTAAAATCGATTAGTACGACTTTTAGAGGTGGCTACATTGCTCTAAATCGTCAGTACATAGAGCACCTTCCCATCCGCACCATTGACTTCAATAACCTCACTGAAAAAGCCATTCACGACAAACTCGTCTCCCTCGTTGACCGTATGCTCGACCTGCACAAAAAGAAAAACGCCCTTCCGCCGTCCTCAGAGCGCGAAAAGATAGAGCGTGAGATTGCAATTACCGATGAGAAAATTGATGATATTGTGTATGGTCTTTATGGGGTGACGGAGGAGGGAAAAAGGATAATTCAAGATTCAAGATTGAAAATTCAAAATTAAAGATTAAGAATTCAAGGTTCAAAATAAATTTAAAATTCAAGATTCAAGAAAGGAGAAAAACATGGCGAGGTCTTTTGAGGAGATTGATGTATGGAAGAAGGCAAGAGAGTTGGTTAATTTCATCTATCGCCTCACTAAGAATAAAGAATTCTCAAAAGATTTCAGCCTTACAGACCAAATCAGAAGAGCGGCTGTTTCCGTCATGTCGAACATCGCGGAAGGTTTTGAGAGGGGCTCAAATACTGAATTTATCCAATTCCTTTATATCGCCAAAGGTTCTGCAGGAGAAGTCAGGACACAGCTGTATGCTTCTCTTGATCAAGGCTACATAACAAAAGAGGAATTTCAAGAAGGGAGAGACCTCTGCATTGATATTTCCGGCCAGCTTTCGGGGTTAATTCAATATCTGAAAGGCTCAAGGCTTAAAGGCGAGAAATTCAGGACAGAGCATAAGAGTTTTCGTGACGAAGCAGCGGAAGTTGTGCGTGAATTCTACGAAAGGAAATAAATTCAACATTCAAAATTTAAAAATCAAAAATTGAATATTGAATTTTGAATATTGAATCTGCTTTGCAGCCCTTATGCTATAATCAATCAAAAGGAGGCATCCAATGGAAATATCGGTCAAGATACCAGAAAAAATAACCGAGCATATGAAGGAGCCTTATGACAGGTTTGTCAGTGAAACCCTTGTGGTTGAGCTATACAGGGAGGGTTCATTTACCCTCAGGCAGGCGGCTGAGGCGTTGGGTATCGGGCTAAAGGAGATGCTCTCTATCCTGACAAAGAGGAAGACATACATAAACTACGGCACGGAAGAGCTTGACGAAGATATATCCTATGCGCGTAGTTAGCGACTCCGATGTTTTGATCCACCTTTTAAAACTCGAAAAACTCTCTCTCCTTCGATCTCTTTACAGAGAAGTTGCTATCCCCGAATATATAAAATCTGAAATCCTTATCAAAGAGGATTTCGAACTGCAAAAAGCTTTGAATTCTTTTCTCAAAGTATTTGTAATCTCAAAGGACAAGGCGCGTGATATTGCAAAAAGGCACCATATCCATGCCGGAGAAGCCCATGTAAAAGCTCTCGGAGAGGAGTTGAAGGCAACTTTATTTCTATCCAATGAGAAAAAGGTAAGAAAAGCTGCAAAAGAAGAAGGATTTGCTGTTGCCGGTACAATAGGTATTATTTTAAAGGCAGTGAAGGACAGAATAATAGATAAGACGGAGGCAAAATCTCTGTTTGAAAAAATGAAGGCTAAGAACTTCAGGATTCATCCTGATATTTTGCAGAAAGCGATTAATACGGTTGAAGAAATATAAAAGTGCTTGAACGCTACAAAAAAACTCAATCCCTCCATCAGTAGAAAGAGAAATTACAGTTGCAGATGAGGAAGGAAGATAATCAAGGAGATTATAACTAAACCTTGCAAAAACAAGGGGAAAATTAGTAGAATTACTCGTATTCAGAGCGATTTTCCGACAGGAGACTTATGGGAGAGATTGAAAAGCTAAGAAATGAGATTGACGCTGTTGACGAAGAGACACTTAAACTTCTCAATAAACGGTCGCGGATTGTCCTTGACATTGCAAATATAAAACGCAACACCAAGTCAAAGTTTTACTCGCCTGAACGCGAGCGGCAGATACTTGAAAGACTGACATCCCTGAATAAAGGGCCTTTCCCCAATGATGCGCTGAAGTCAATTTACAGGGAGATACTCTCAGCCTCTTTATCGCTTGAAGAACTTCTAAAGATAGCTTATTTTGGCCCGGTTGCCACATTCACACACCTTGCAGCGTTAAGGCATTTCGGCTCTTCAGCCGACTTTGTGCCTGTTGAGAGCATAAAAAACGTATTTGAAGCGGTTGATTCAGGGAAAGCAGAATTCGGAGTTGTGCCCATAGAAAACTCCACGGAAGGAGTGGTGAGTTACACCCTTGATATGTTCATAGATTATGACCTCATGATAACAGCCGAGGTTATGCTTGAGATATCGCATAATCTGCTTTCTTTGACAGGCAGCAAAAAAGACATTAAAAAAATATATTCGCACCCGCAGCCGACAGCGCAGTGCAGGTGCTGGCTTGAAAGAAATCTTCCGAATGTAGAGATAGTTGAAGCTACAAGCACAGCCAAAGCCGCAGAGCTTGCATCGAAAGACCAGTCATCGGCCGCAATTGCAAGCGAACTTGCCGCAAAGATATACAGCCTTAATTTTGTGGAGCGAAATATAGAAGACAATAAGCACAACTACACACGGTTCCTTATAATCTCGAAAAACATCGCCCCGAAAACAGGAAAAGACAAGACATCAATTATGTTCTCCATTAAGGATAAGCCGGGCGCCCTTTATGATATCCTTCAACCAATTAAGAAGGCGAAGATAAATCTTACGAAACTTGAATCCAGGCCTTCCAGAAGAAAGGCATGGGAATACATATTTTTTGTGGATATGGAAGGACATATAGAAGACAAAAAAGTCAAAAAAGCCATAGAGAATATAAAAGATGGATGTCTCTATCTTAAATTCCTCGGCTCTTATCCGCATGGTGGCCAGTAGTGATAAAGGCTCCGGAACATATCAGTGCGCTCAGGCCCTACATCCCCGGCAAACCCATAGAAGAACTTGAAAGGGAACTTGGGATAAAAAACTCCATAAAGCTTGCCTCAAATGAAAACCCTATAGGCCCTTCTCCCGCGGCTGTCAGGGCCATAACAGCAGGGTTTAAAAAAACACTGAACAGATACCCTGATGGAAACGGGTATTATCTCAAAAATACACTGGCAGAAAAACTCTCTGTTAAACCTGAAGAGATTATAATCGGAAACGGCTCAAATGAACTTCTTGACATAGCGGTAAGGACCTTCTTAGCTCCGGGTGATGAGGCTGTTATGGCACACCCTTCTTTTGTTGTTTACTCTATGGCCGTTCAGGCAGCAGGCGGAAAGGCAATTCACGTGCCGCTCAGGGATTACAAGCATGACCTGGACGCAATGTTGAGCGCTGTAACGCCAAAGACAAAGATGTTGTTTATAGCAAATCCGAATAATCCGACAGGCACAATGAATACAAAGGAAGAATTTGACAGGTTGATGAGCAAAATCAGGGACGGCATACTTGTAGTTGTTGATGAGGCATACTATGAATATGTTACAGATACCGGATACGCCGACAGCTTTAAATACTTCAGGGACAGCAGGGATATATTAATTCTTAGGACCTTCTCCAAGATTTACGGACTTGCGGGACTCAGGATCGGCTATGGCATTGCACCTCAGGAAATAATTACTGAAATGAACAAGGTGCGCGCGCCGTTCAACACAAACTCTATTGCGCAGAAAGCCGCAATAGAGGCCTTAAAGGACAAAGGCCATATCAAAAAATCAAAAGGAATAAACGACAAAGGCAAAAAATATCTCTACAAAGAACTTTCTTCACTCGGAATAAGGCCTGTGCCCACAGAGGCAAATTTCATCTACATGCCTGTTGCCGATTCAATGAATATTTATAAAAAACTTCTTCATGCCGGAGTTATTGTCAGGCCCATGGGGCCTGATGCAATACGGGTGACCATTGGTCTGCCTGAGGAAAATAAAAGATTTATAAACGCATTAAAGAAGTTAAAAGTTGAGAGTTAAGAGTGAGCAGCTTTGTAATTTTTAACTTTAAACTTTTAACTCTTCACTTAATGCTGGAGGAATAAATGGACATAATAGTTTTAAACCGGAAGGCTACTGAAAAAAACATCGACCACCTGCTCAAAAAACTTGAAGGCAAAGGGCTGAAGGCAACTATCTCACGAGGCACCGAAAAAACAGTTATAGGCGTCATAGGCGATACATCACGGATAACAGAGGAAGAAGAGAATGCTGTTCGGGTTATGAAAGGTGTTGAGGATGTGGTGAGAATCCTCAAGCCGTATAAACTTGCAAGCAGGGATTTCAAGGCCCAGAACACGATAATAAAAGTCAAAGGGAAAGTTATCGGAGGCAAAAAAATACCTGTTATTGCAGGGCCGTGTGCTGTTGAAAACAGAACTATAATGATAAACATAGCCGAGAAGGTTAAAGCAGCAGGGGCGTCGTTTATAAGAGGAGGCGCTTATAAACCAAGGACCTCGCCTTATTCATTTCAGGGCCTTGGAGAGGAAGGGCTTCAGTACCTTGCCGAGGCGAGCAGGAAAACAGGGCTCCCCGTTGTCACAGAGATAATGGATCCGAGAGATCTGGATACAATACTTCAATATACAGACATAATTCAGATAGGGGCAAGGAATATGCAGAATTTCAGGCTGCTCCTTGAGGTCGGGATGTGCAATAAACCGGTTCTTCTCAAGAGAGGGCTTTCAGCCACAATCCAGGAATGGCTTATGGCAGCAGAGTATGTAATGTCAAAAGGCAATCAGGAGGTTATCCTCTGCGAAAGAGGCATAAGGACCTTTGAGACAGCAACAAGGAACACCCTTGACCTCAGCGCTGTGCCTGTGCTGAAACAAAAAACGCATCTGCCTGTTGTAGTGGACCCGAGCCACGGCGTCGGCAAATGGGATCTGGTTGCTCCTATGGCAAAGGCTGCTGTTGCAGTCGGCGCAGACGGCCTTCTCATAGAAGTGCATACGAACCCTGAAAATGCAATGTCAGACGGAGAGCAGTCCTTAAAACCCGATGCATTCAAAAAATTGATGTCTGAATTAAAACTGATAGCAAGGGCTGTTGGACGAGAGATATAGAACAAATTGAAAGTTGAAAGTTTAAAATTAAAAGTTAATGAAGGATATAAAGTTCAATAAAGTCACTATTATCGGCGTGGGCTTAATCGGCGCATCATTTGCCCTTGCCATGAAGAAAAGAGGGCTATGCAGTCACATCACAGGCTGCGGCAGAAGAGAAAACAACCTCAAGATAGCAATGGAGATGAAAATAATTGATTCTTTTGAGGTTGACGCATCAAAGGCATGCGCTGACTCTGACCTCGTTTTATTCGCTATTCCTGTGGGCTGTTTTACAGAGACGGCAAAAAGAATAAACGGCTCATTTAAAAAAGGCGCAATTGTAACAGATGTCGGAAGCGTCAAAGGAAAACTTGTCAGGTATATGGAAGCCCTGATGCCTGAAGGTGTAAGTTTCGTAGGCGGGCATCCGATAGCAGGAAGCGACAGGACCGGGATAGCCACAGCAACAGCGGATTTATTTTCAGGCGCAAGGTGCATATTAACACCAACGGAAAAAACGGATAAGGCTGCTCTGAAAAAAATCACCGCATTATGGGAGTCGCTCGGCGCAGCAGTTTCTGCTATGGATGCAGAGGAGCATGACAGGATATACGCTGCCGTAAGCCACCTCCCACATATTATTGCCTATGCAATCGTCAATACAGTAGCTGACATAAACAGCTCGTATCTCGGATATGCAGGCAACGGATTTAAAGACACAACCCGGATTGCGGCGAGCTCCCCTGAACTATGGCGCGATATATCCCTGATGAACAGAGAGAATATTCTTGAGTTCATAGAGCTTTTTAAAAAAAATCTCGACGGCCTCAGCGGTTACTTAAAGAAATCAGATTCTGAGGCTATTGAAAAGGAATTTAAAAAAGCCAGGGCGCTGAGGGAAGATGTCAGATAGGATTGAATTAAGAAGGGCAAAAAGATTAAAAGGCGAAATTATTCCTCCTCCTGATAAATCCATATCTCACAGGGCAGTCATCCTCTCCTCTTTGGCAAAAGGCAGAAGCATTGTCAGAAATTTCCTCAGGGCTGAAGATACAATGAGCACGGTTAATGCATTCAGAAAACTCGGAGTGAAGATAGATGAAGGCAGGGGTCAAGGGGTCAAGGGGTCAAGGGGTCAAGAGAAAGAAAATGACATGGTAATTCACGGCAACGGCATACATGGGTTAAAAGAACCTGAAGATGTAATCGACTGCGGCAATTCAGGCACGACAGCAAGGCTGATGTCAGGCATACTTGCAGGGAATCAGTTTTTTTCCGTGCTTACTGGAGATGATTCTTTAAGGCAAAGACCCATGGCAAGGGTTATAAATCCCCTTAAAGAGATGGGCGCAGAGATTTCCGGAAGAGACGGTGATAAATATCTTCCGATGGCAATAAAGGGACGAAAACTCAAGGCAATAAAATACGCCATGCCAGTTGCAAGCGCGCAGGTAAAATCAGCGCTGCTTCTTGCAGGCCTCTATGCGGACGGAGAAACAGAGATATCAGAGCCAATAAAATCCCGCGACCATACAGAGCGGATGCTGCCGTCTTACGGGGCAAAGATTAAATTTGAAGGGTTCAAAATAAAGGTTAAAGGCGGACAGGAATTAAAAGCAAGAAATATTGACGTGCCCGGTGATTTTTCATCCGCGGCATTTTTCATTGCCGCTACACTGCTGATACCTGAATCTGAGATAACGATAAAAGGCGTTGGCATAAATCCTACAAGAACAGGTTTGCTTGATGTATTAGAGACAATGGGCGCAGATATAGGATTGACCGACATTAGAGATGTCTCAGGAGAACCTGTGGCAGATATTTATTGTAAGACTGCGGGCAGTCTAAGAGCAGTAAAGATAGGCAGAGAGATTATGCCTTCTCTTATTGACGAGTTTCCCATACTGTGCGTTCTTGGGACTCAGGCAGACGGCGTAACGGAAATAAGAGGAGCAGAAGAATTAAGGTTTAAAGAATCCGACAGAATAAAGGCTATGGCAGAAGGGCTCAGGAAGATGGGCGCTGAAGTAAAAGAATTCAAAGACGGCTTAAGCATAAAAGGAAATGCTAATCTTAAGGGCGCATCCATAAACAGCTATGGAGACCACAGGATTGCAATGGCATTTTCAATTGCGGCATTGATTGCCCGCGGTAAAACTGTAATAAACGGCATATCGTCTGTGAATATATCATTCCCCGGATTTTTTGAGATATTGAAAAAGTTAACACGCTGAGCATTGATATGATATGGGGGTGCTGAAAACCTTGCAGTTGGTAATAACTATTTTAACAGGGTAATATTGGCACCTTAAATTGGAGGGGAAGTGAAAGAACTTATTCCAGTTGAGATAATCGAGAAAAAAATCTATATGATTCGGGGCCAGAAGGTCATGCTTGATAGGGAGTTGGCTGACCTGTATGGCGTGGAAACAAGAGTTTTGAACCAAGCAGTTAGAAGAAATATCAACAGGTTTCCGGCCGACTTTATGTTTTCTTTGTCACGTGAAGAGATCATGAGGATATCACAATTTGTGATATCCTCCGAGCATTCTAAGAGCGATACGCTGAAGTTCTCCAAAAGTGTGATGGTCTTCACCGAACAGGGTGTAGCAATGCTATCCAGTGTTCTTAACAGCGAAAGAGCAGTTCAGGTGAACATAGCCATTATGAGGACTTTTGTGAAGCTTCGTGAAATGCTTTCTTCAAACAAGGAACTTGCTCATAAGTTGACGTTGCTTGAAAACAGGATTGAAAAGCATGATGGGGAGATAAAAGCGATTTTCAACGCAATCCGTCAACTCATGGCGCCTCCGGCGACAAAGAGCACTAAAATCGGCTTTCGGAGAGAGGCTGACAAATAGACGGGAAATCAAGAGGGAGAAGAAAATGGGGCTTGCCCTGTTAGAGATTCGCGGAAATAAATAAATAAACAGGTACAGCGACCGGTTTTCGATAGTTCCATAGTGCCAAAGCTCAGAAGTTCCATAGTCCCATAGAACCATATCTAAAGTTAAAATTCTCTACCCCTTTGAAACCATCTTTACTTTATAGCACACATGCTATATAATTAAACTGTGAATTGGACAATTGAATATTACGTAACAGTTGAAGGCAGATGTCCTGTAAAAGAATTTATTGATTCTCTTTCCGAAGAAGGGCAGGCAAAGTATATTTTTATCACTAAATTACTAAAGGAATATGGCATTCAAGTAAAGGAGCCATATGTTAGACAAATCACAGGGCATAAGAAACTTTACGCGATAAGAATAAAGGACAAAACAAGTATCAGCAGGATACTGTATTTCGCTCATACCGGAAGGGAATTCATATTGCTGCATGGTTTTATAAAAAAGACAGACAAAACTCCTTCAAAGGAAATAGAAATAGCCGAAAAGAGAATGACAGATTACGTTTTTAGGGAGGTGTGATATGAAAAAGTTTACTTATGAAGCGCATGTAAGGGAATTGCTTAAAAAGAAAAGAGTCAGGGAAGAATACGAAAAACTTCTTCCTGAATATGGGCTTGCAAAAAGCATCATTGACCAAAGGTTAAGGAAGAAAATGACGCAGGAAGATATTGCGCATAAAGCCGGAATTCCGCAGTCAACGGTATCACGGATAGAAAGGCTTACCCATGGGCTTCCCAAGCTGGTCACTCTCAAAAAAATAGCGGAAGCCCTTGACGCTAAACTGGTAATAAAGCTTGAGCCTAAAGGCCATATCGGTAAGTACATGCTTGCGTCAGAAAGTGAAAAGCCTCTTACGATTGAAGAGGCCCGGAAGCGGTATGGCAGGCATTCCAAAAAGTAGCCCTTTCCGCAAGTGCGAAGGATTGCCGGCTTTGAGCAATGGGAATTTTAAAAAAGAAGACTGATTTAATTATCTTAAATCAAAAAGTGAGGTATATGTATGGGAATGTTTGATACTATCTATTTTGATAAACCGTATCTCTGTCCAAACTGCAGGGCAAAGATAGACTTTACCCAGACAAAGGCATTTGAGCGGACGTTGACGAATTTTCATATAAAGGACTGCATATCTCATGCAGAGGAAATTAGAGTTGTTAAAGAAGAACTATTTTGTAATAAATGTTCGGAATTTACTGGACGGTATGTTTATATCGCTGTATTCAGAGGTATTCTTGTTGGTGTGGCGGATTCATTGCAAGAGGCTCGGCACATGCTTAATGACATGAATTTGGAGAAAATGCTTCTCTGGTATCACGATTTGTATAAGAGATATGACGGAGAAGTTAGAGAAAATGAGGGGGTCCTTAGGTTTCTGAGAAATGTGGTCGAGTGGTTTGAACAAGGCCGCCATAAAAAGAAAAAGGATAAGGTTGCAGGTATAGGCGATATGCTTTTCCTTTTTGATAAGGAATATCTGAAAGGAGCGAAAGATCCGCTTGAGGCGATAAAGAGATTTTTGGCTAAAAAACAGAAAAAGGAAAAAGAACGAGACATATTCCAATGATCAAAAGTGAAACTGAGAAAGTGCAGAGATTCAATAGTTTCATAGTGCAAATATAAACAGGGACAGCGACCGGTTTTCAATAGCTCAGAAGCGCTGAAGAATAAAGTATCACCTAAACATCTTCAAAAAATCTGAAACCTTCATGATTTTTATTGATTTATATCCGCGCATATCGTAAATGTCCGGGGTCAGGTCGTGATTCTTGATATTTCATTATTTACTAAAAACTCGGCTTGCCGATGCTTGCTGAAGCACCGGGAAAAGTATCAGAGTGTCAAAGGGTCAGAGCAGAATAGCAGAAGGCAAACGGTTATCCTACCTTTTCTGTCAGCCACTCCTTAATTAATGCATCTTCACTTTTATGGAGTCTTTTAGCCTTGCTCCTGATTTTCTTAAATAGCTCAGTATCAAGGCCGACATATTTCTTCTTTTTTAGGCTAAACTTAATATCTGTTACTTCTTTTACATCTCCTATTTCAAATAAGTCGTGCACATCAAAAAAATCGCTCGCCTCTGCTATGGTCATTGATTTCAATTCACTTTTTTTCATATCTCAATCTCTCCCTCCTGTGCATGTCCCTCGCAGTTATAATCAATGCTCTGTTATTGAGCTTCTTGATAAAAAATACTGAGAGATATCGTCCACTTTCTGTCCTGCCAAGGGCATTATATAAATCTTCCCCTTCAACGTCGCCGCTCTCTCGTTTGAAAATCCTGCATTTGCCTGATAAAACATCTTCCACCTCATGCGGCAATACATTATGCTTCCATGCAAGTTTTTCAACAATTGTGTCTAACCATATTATATCATCAATAATGAATGACAGAGCGAGACCTCCAATTGTTTATTTCTCTGTCCATATCCGTCTCAACTGCAACAACCTTAACCTTCTTTTTAGGAGCCCAGCCATGCTTATGGGGTTTGCACAATGCACAACCCTTTGATTTTTTATCCTTATAGACTTTGCCCATAATTAAATAATGCTTTTTTATAAATTTTCATCTTTATCTTATCCTTCACTAATCAAAAAAGGCAAGCGGGAACGCGCTTGGCGCGTTAGTGCAATAGTGCAGTCGCCTCGGGCGACTTTTCGCTAACGCTTCGAGAAGCGCAGAAGAATAAAGTATCACCTAAACATCTTTAAAAAATCTGAAACCTTTATGATTTATATTGATTTATATCCGCGCATATCGTAAATGTCCAGGGTCAGGTCTTGATTCTTGAAATAGAAGGACGACGAGAGTATAGATAGTGTGACTTAAAAATTGAAATGAAGAAATCTTACCCTCTCGTCAAATGCCTGTATTTGATGCGATGCAGCTGGTCTGCGGCTGCGCCGAGTCGCGCCTTTTTGTCCGCTTCGTATTCTGAATAATTCCCATCAAACCAGACTACTTTGCTGTCGCCTTCAAAGGCGAGGATGTGTGTAGCGATACGGTCGAGAAACCATCTGTCATGGCTGATGACAACTGCGCAGCCCGCAAAATATTCCAAAGCCTCTTCAAGCGCACGCATTGTATTCACATCCAGATCATTGGTAGGTTCATCAAGCAAAAGCACATTGGCTTCTTCCTTAAGCATACGCGCAAGATGCACGCGGTTTCTCTCTCCGCCTGACAGCATGGAAGCTTTTTTCTGCTGGTCACTGCCGGAGAAGTTGAAGCGCGCAACATAGGCGCGCGAGTTGACCTGCCTCTTGCCGAGCTGAACGACATCCAGCCCCTCGGAGATAATCTCCCATATGGTCTTCTTTGGGTCGAGGTCGTCACGGCTCTGATCCACGTATGCCAGCTTTACGGTTTCTCCGATTTTAAATGTGCCTGAATCAGGCTTTTCCTTCCCGGTTATCATACGGAAAAGGGTGGTCTTCCCCGCTCCGTTCGGCCCGATTATGCCGACAATTCCCCCGGGTGGAAGGGAGAAAGTCATGCCCTCCATAAGGATATTATCGCCGTATGCCTTGCTCACGTTATCAGCCTTAATGACGACATCGCCAAGGCGGGGACCCGGCGGGATATAGATTTCGAGATCCTTTGAACTTTTTTCAATATCCTGACTGAGAAGCCTCTCATAGGAAGTGATGCGAGCCCTGGCTTTTGCATGGCGTCCTTTGGGAGACATCCGTATCCACTCAAGCTCGCGCTGCAGCGTCTTCTGCCTTTCGCTTTCGGACTTCTCCTCTTGCTCCAGACGGTTCTTCTTCTGTTCCAGCCACGATGAGTAATTGCCTTTCCATGGAATCCCCTGTCCCCTGTCGAGTTCAAGAATCCATCCCGCAACATTATCAAGGAAATATCGGTCATGGGTCACCGCAATAATAGTGCCGGGATAACTTTGCAGATGATGCTCCAGCCACGCCACTGTCTCGGCGTCAAGGTGGTTGGTCGGTTCATCCAACAGCAGGATATCGGGCTTTTTCAAAAGGAGCCTGCAAAGCGCCACGCGCCGCCTTTCTCCTCCTGACAGCACTTTAACCGGCGTATCTCCATAAGGACAGCGCAGGGCCTCCATTGCCATCTCAAGACGCGAATCCATATCCCATGCATCCATTGCATCGAGTTTCTCCTGTACTTTTCCCTGACGTTCAATAAGCTTGCTCATCTCATCGTCGGACATAGGCTCTGCGAATTTCTCATTAATCAGGTTATATTCTTTGAGAGCATCAACTGTCTCCTGCACGCCTTCTTCCACTATCTCACGCACTGTCTTGCTGTTATCAAGTCGTGGCTCCTGCTCAAGGAAACCTATGGTGTGTCCGGGCGACAGGACTGTCTCGCCATTGAACTCTTTATCAACTCCTGCAAGGATGCGGAGAAGCGAGCTCTTCCCTGATCCGTTCAGGCCGAGGACGCCTATCTTGGCCCCGTAGAAATAGGAGAGATAGATATCTTTTAAAACCGTTTTGTTATCATAATGCCTGCTGACCCCGACCATGGAGTAAATTACCTTATTCGGCTCGCTGCTCATCTTCTTTCGTATCCTTTCATCAAGTCATCGCGGTTTGGAATTACGCGGTTTTGAAGTATAGCATAATCAGGGCAATGGAGAAATTTCCAGCGTATACCTGTTGCCTTTTCTAAATCGCTCAACTTAGGTTAGAATATCAATTATTAATTCATGGGAAAAGTAATCGCCATAGACGGCCCTTCGGGCGCGGGCAAGGGGACCATTGCCAAACTCCTTGCCGGAAAACTTGGATTCAGCTACCTTGACACAGGGGCGCTTTACAGGGCGGTTGCATTGGCCTTGAGGGGAAAAGGAATAAATCCTGAAGACAGCGATGATAAAATTGCAAGCGCTTTAAAGGGTATCGGCATTGCTTTCAAAGACGGGAAAGTATTTTTGAAAGAAAATTCTCAACTCTCAACTCTCAACTCTCAACTTCCTGATGGCAAAGATGTCTCAGAGGAGATACGCACTACTGAAATGGGACATTACTCTTCTGTATTTTCCGCAAGAAAGGTTGTAAGGGATTTTCTTCTTGATATTCAGAGAAGCGCCTCGCTTAATGCCGACCTTGTTGCAGAGGGAAGGGATATGACAACAGTTGTATTCCCTGACGCATGGAAAAAATTTTATCTTGACGCCTCCGTTGAAGAGCGGGCAAAAAGGCGCTATCTCCAGATAAAAGAAAAGGGAATCAACATAACCGAAGCAGAGGCAAAGAAAGACGTTGTTGAAAGAGACGCGAGGGATTCAGGCAGAGACCTTGCCCCGCTCAGGAAAACTGATGATGCCGTCCTCATTGATTCCTCACAGATGACAATAAACAAAGTCTTAGAAAATATCCTGAAAGTCGTAAGGACGAGCCCTTGACCTTAGCTTACCGGTTTACTGCAACTCTGTGCTTCGTACTTTTTAAGATCTTTTTCAGGTTTAAGATTGTAAATATCGAAAAAGTCCCTGAAAAAGGCGGTGTTATTGTCGTGTCAAACCACGTCAGCCATTTAGACCCTCTGGTGATAGGCGCTGCAATAAGGCACAGGCAGGCAACTTTCATGGCGAAAAGAGGGCTTTTTAAGATACCGCTTGTCGGCGCCTTTGTAAAAACATTCTCATTTCCTGTTGACAGAGATACTCCGCAGCCGTCTACGATAAAAGAAGCGGTAAGACGGTTAAAAAATGGCGAACTCATTGTTATGTTCCCTGAAGGCGGCAGAAGCAAAGACGGCAGTCTTCTTGATGCAAAGAGAGGAACGGGATTAATAGCAGCGCTTTCAGGGGCAAAAGTTATCCCTGCTTATATTGACGGCACGGACACGGCTCTTCCTGCCGGCGCTAAGTTCATAAGCCTCTCAAAGATTAGAATTATATTCGGCAACCCGATAGAAACAAAAGACAGAGAATCAGGCAGGGATTTTCAGGAAAGAATCGGTAATGATATAATGGAAGCAGTAAGAAATTTAAAATTAAAAGTGAAGAGTTAAAAGTTATGAAAATAATAGCAGCTAAGACAGCCGGATTCTGTTTCGGAGTAAAGAGAGCCGTTGACATGGCTTTTAAGACTGCAAAGAAAAAACAGAAAGGCATTTTCACTCTCGGGCCTATAATACATAATCCCCAGGTCATAGAAAAACTCAAACAAGAAGGGATTCTGCCGATTGAGGACATAACTACTCCCGGGATAAAAGATATTATAATCCGGACGCACGGTATTCCTTTACAGATTATGAACAGGATTTCCCAGGCAGGATTCAATATAATTGACGCAACCTGCCCTTTTGTGAAAAAAGCCCAGCATTATGCTAAACTGCTCAGAGAAGAAGGGTATCAGGTAATAATACTCGGAGACAGGGAACATCCGGAGGTGCAGGGCCTGATGAGCTATGCAGGAGATGATGCAATAGTTGTTGACAGTGAAAGCGCGCTTCCGAAAATAAAGCATAATGTCGGGATTGTTGTTCAGACTACCCAGCCGGTTGAAGCGCTTAAAAAGCTTTTCGGAAAGGTCATAGAGCAGGCAAAGAACGTAAAGGTATATAATACAATATGCAGTTCCACGGCGCTGCGGTTAAAAGAAACAGCGGCTATGGCTAAAAAGGTGGATATCATGCTTGTTGTAGGAGGCAAAAACAGCGCAAACACGACCCAGCTTGCTAAATTGTGCAAGTCGCTTTCTGTTCCGACTTATCATGTTGAGACAGCCGCCGAACTAATTCCCGGGTGGATGAACGGCGTAAAAAGCGTGGGCATAACAGCAGGGGCCTCAACGCCTGACTGGATAATTGAGGATATCATAAAGAAAGTAAAAGAAATAGGAGGATAAAAGGGTGATGGAAATCAAAAACAATGAGATGGAAAGACTTTATGCTGAGACTTTTCATCGCATTGAAGAAGGCTCAATATTAAAAGGAAAGGTTATAGCCGTAAAACAGGAAGGAGTCATAATTGACATAGGATATAAAGCCGACGGCTTTGTTCCGGCTGAAGAGTTTTCTCCTGAAGAGTTTTCAAACTTGCATGAGGGAACTGCTATTGAAGTGTACGTAGACACAATGAAGTATTCCAATGGCATGGTTAATCTGTCAAGGAAAGCGGCAAACAAGATAAAGGCATGGGATATTATTGAATCTGCTATGGGAAAAGGCGCCGCTCTTGAAGGCGTAATCTCAGGGAAAACAAAAGGCGGGCTTTCAGTAGATATACTCGGGGTCACTGCTTTCCTGCCGGGATCTCAGATAGATGTAAGGGTAGTCAGGGACATGGACAGCCTTATCAGCAAGAGAATGCTTTTTAAGGTGCTGAAACTGAATAACAAGCGGTCAAACGTCATAGTATCACACAGGGCTGTCATGGAAGAAGAAAGAGAGAAGAAAAAGACAGAGACGCTTGAAAAACTAAAGGAGGGAGTTCTCCTTACGGGCGCTGTAAAAAATATCACAGACTACGGAGTTTTCATTGATCTCGGCGGGCTCGACGGCCTCCTTCACATATCAGACATATCCTGGGGACGAATAACTCATCCGTCGGAATTCTTTGCGGTAGGAGACGAGATTGAAGTCCTTGTGCTCAAGTTCGATGAAGAACAAAAAAGAGTTACCCTCGGTTACAAGCAGAAAAAAACCGACCCTTGGAGCACCATAGACGAAAAATACCCTGCAGGCCAAAAAATAAAGGGGAATGTTGTGAACATAACGGAATACGGCGTATTTATAGAGCTTGAAAAGGGGCTTGAAGGGCTGGTCCACATATCAGAGATTGACTGGCTGCCGAAACCCAAACATCCGTCAAAATACCTTTCCATAGGAGAAACAGTAGAGGCAGTTATTCTGAAGGCTGATAAAAATGAGCGCCGTCTTTCATTAAGCATAAAGCAGCTTAAACCAAGCCCGTGGGAGCTTATTTCACAGCGGTACAGCGCCGGACAGCAGATAACAGGCAAGGTAAAAAGCATTACTGATTTCGGGGTATTTGTCGGCCTTCCGGAAGGCGTGGACGGGCTTGTGCATATATCTGATATCTCATGGACCAAGCACATCAAACATCCATCAGAGGTCATCAGAAAAGGACAGAAAATAGATGCTGTTGTTCTGAGCATAGAGCCTGAGAAGGAGAGAATAGCGTTAGGCATAAAACAACTCACACCTGACCCTTGGTTAACCGATATCCCGGCGAGATTCAAGCTCGGAGATGAAGTAAAAAGCAAGGTGCTGAGACTGACCGACTTTGGGATATTCGTGGAAATAGAAGACGAAGTTGAGGGGCTGATTTACACATCCGAGATAGTAAAAGCAGAAAAACCTCTAAAAGAGGGTGACATTGTGTGGACCAGGATAATAAAGATTGACCTTGAAGAGAGAAAAATAGGGCTCAGCATGAAGAATGTTAAAAGGGGGGGGGAATGAAAAAAGCCTGTCTCGTTATCACCGGGTTTCTGATACTGCTGATAGTGATAAGCGTGATATTTGCCGTATTTCAGAAGAATGTCCCCATGGGAGATAAGGTTGCTGTTGTGCGCATTGAGGGCCCGATAATGGATTCAAAAAGCGCTACCGATGAAATAAAGGGCTACCTTAAAGACCCGTCAATAAAAGCTCTTGTCTTGCGGGTGGACAGTCCCGGCGGGGCTGTTGCGCCGTCACAGGAAATATACGAAGAGGTTAAAAAAGCAACGCTGAAAAAGAAGGTCATTGTATCAATGGGCTCTGTTGCGGCATCAGGCGGCTATTACATCTCAGCGCCTGCTGACAGGATTATCGCAAATCCAGGAACCTTAACGGGTTCTATCGGCGTGATAATGGAGATCCCCAACATAGAGGGGCTTATGAATAAAATCGGCGTGAAAACAGAGGTAATCAAAAGCGGCAGGCACAAGGATATTGCATCTGCGTTCAGAAAAATGGAAAAAGAGGAAAGGCTGATACTGCAGAATGTGCTTGATGATGTGCACGAACAATTTATCAAGGCTGTATCCGAAGGCAGAAAGATTCCATTTGAGGAAGCTAAAAAACTTGCTGACGGCAGGATATTCACAGGCAAACAGGCACTGGAAGTGCGGCTCGTTGATGAACTCGGCACCCTTGAAGACGCTATAGCAGCAGCAGGCAGGCTTGCCGGCATAAAAGGAGAGCCGGAGGTAGTAACCAAAAAAGAGAGATTTTCCATAGTTGACATGCTCAGAGGCAAATTTCCCAAAGAACTCTCCGAACTATTTCCTACGGTAAAAATAAAATATATGCTGGCGCCATGAAAAAAGAGCTATTTATATATGACAAAAACAAGGAAACTCTTCAATTCCTGAGAGAGTTTTTTAGAGAGAATAATGAGTACTCCGCAATATTCATAAAAGATAAGCAAGCTCTCCTGAATAGACTCAACAAAAAGAAGCCTGATGTTCTTATCACAGGAAACCCTGATGAACTTAAAGGAATCAGCCGTTCAAAAATAGGCTGCCCTGTAATATCAATGCTATCCGGCGATATAAGTAAGGGCCTCCGTTCTGTTATGAAGCGCAAGATTGAGTGCTACCTCATCAGCCCTTTTCACAGAGAAGATTTTGAGTATAAACTTAAAACAACAATCAGCAAAAAAGACTTTTTTGAAACCATCCACGGAGAGAAAAGAGACCTTGAAACAATGCTTGAATTGATGCACCTTATTTCTTCAACGCTGGACCCTAAAGAAGTATTGTATTTTGTCGTAAGCAAGATAGCAGAAATCATAAATGTTACAAGATGTTCTATGATAAGCATTCCTCCCGAAGAAAGAAACCATGCTTATGTTATCTCAACATTTGAAGACCCTACGATAGTAAATCTGAAATTAGATCTAAAGAAATACCCTGAGATAAGAAAATCACTCCGCACCAAAAAGACAGTTGTTATAAGAGACGCATCAAAAGACCCATTGCTGAAAGAAGTCAGGAATATTATTGCGCCTCTCAATATCCGATCCATTGTTGTTATTCCCATAATCTTCAGGAATGAGGTTATCGGCACCTTATTCTTGAGAACTTCAAGGTCCAATCATACCTTTACGGAGAGGGAGATAAGGCTCTGCACGGCAATCGCAAACGCATCCACAAATTTCCTCTGTAACGCTTTTCTCCATGAGAAGATAGAAAACGAAAAATCACTTTTTGAAAAGCTTGCCATAACCGATTACCTGACAGGACTTCATAATGTCAGATACTTCTCTCACCGTCTGGCTGAAGAGTTCAGCCGCGCCCAGAGGTATAAATTCCATTTGAGCTGCCTTATGATTGATCTTGACTACTTCAAGAAAATAAACGATACCTACGGGCACAGAACCGGAGATGTTGTCCTTACCGAATTTGCACAACTGTTGAAAAAACATACAAGAAAAAGCGACGTGCTTGCAAGATATGGAGGCGAAGAGTTCATCGTGCTTCTCCCGCAGACGTCACCACAGGCGGCTGTTTTAAAAGCTGCGGTATTGGGAGACTTTATCAAAAAACACAAATTTCGCAGTATTCAAGGAAAGAGCAGCCTTACCGTCAGTATCGGCGTATCATCATATCCCACCCATACTATAAAGGACAAAGATGATATTATAACACTTGCAGACACAGCCCTTTACAAAGCAAAAGCCATGGGCAGAGATACGGTAGCTCTCTACAACAGCCGTATGTAATCCCCGCCCTTGATGGGAGGGGGCGAGGGGGAGGGTGAAAGAGGTATTCTCAGATGGATATAATAACTTCCCACATAAACGCTGATTTTGATTCCCTCGCTTCAATGGTCGCTGCAAAGAAACTCTACCCTGAGGCAGAGCTCGTCTTTGCAGGCTCTCAGGAAAAAAAACTCAGGGATTTCATAGAGGCATTTGAGCCTGTTGAGATCAAACGCATTAAAGACATTGCCCTGTCAAAGATTACCCGCCTGATTATTGTTGATACAAAGAATCCGCAGAGAATAGGACAGTTTGCAGAATTAATCTCCAAACCAGGAATAGTCATACATGTATACGACCATCACCCTTTTGCAAAAGGGGATATACAAGGCAGCGTCGAGGCTATTGAGGAAGTCGGCGCTACAGCGACTATATTTTCTGAGATATTGAAAGACAAAAAGCTGCACCCCTCGCCAATGGAGGCAACCATCCTGTGTCTCGGCATATATGAAGAGACAGGCTCGCTGCTGTTCCCATCCACGACAGAGCGGGACCTCCTTGCCGCCGCATATCTTATCAAACGCGGTGCTAATCTGAATATAGTCTCGAGTTTTCTCAGATTGGAAATGAGCCGTGAAGAACTTGACATCCTTAATGAACTGCTCCAGTCGGCAAAAGAAATAGTCAGCAGCGGGATAAGGATAAAAGTAGCAAAGGCTTCCAATGAGAGTTATCTTGGCGACGCTGCGCATCTCGCACACAGGATAATGGACATGGAAGACATTGATGCATTATTCGTACTCCTCAGGATGGAAGGGAAAATACTTATAGTGGCAAGAAGCCGTGCGCCTGAACTCAATGTCGCAGACGTAATGAGAGAGCTCAACGGCCGCGGCGGAGGCCATTCTACGGCAGCCGCGGCTACTGTAAAAGAGGAATCTCTTGAGATAGTTGAAGAGAGGCTGACGAGAGTTATACTTGCCAATGTAAAGCCGGGCAAGGTTGCATCGGATATTATGACAAGCCCTGTCGTAAGCATAAACTGGGACAGCACTGTAAAGGAAATAGAAACAATAATGATCAAATACGGCGTGAACGTTCTCCCTGTTATGAAGGACACAAAGTATACAGGCTTAATATCAAGGGAAATTGTTGAAAAAGCGCTTTTTCACGGATTTGGCAAAAGCAAAGCCATAGATTTCTGCACAACTGATGCGGCAACCGTCAGCCCTGACACATCTATCAGGCAAATAGAACAGATGATGATAGAACATAACCAAAGATTTATGCCAGTAATAGAGAAAGACATTATCGCCGGAGCAATAACAAGAACAGACCTTTTAAGAACCATCTATGAGGAATTTTTAAAACGGCGCAGGCTTGATAAATCAGATGCAAGAGAGACGCCATCCATAGGGAGAAACATAGCCGTACTTCTAAAAGAAAAATTTCCGGCTGAAATATACGCCATCCTCAAACTTGCAGGAGAGATTGCGGATCAGCTCGGGATTAACGCATATCTTGTCGGCGGTTCGGTAAGAGATTTGCTCAGGGGCGAGGAAAATCTTGACATTGACATTGTTGTTGAGGGAGACGGAATTGCCTTTGCAAAAACATTTGGCAGGAAACTGAATGCAAAGATAAGAACGCATGAGAGGTTCGGCACGGCAAAAATAATCACAGACAATCTGAAACTTGATGTGGCAACTGCAAGGACAGAGTATTATGAATCCCCGGCATCCCTTCCTACGGTGGAAACTTCCTCAATAAAAAAAGACCTTTACAGGAGGGATTTCACAATCAACACACTTGCCGTGAAACTTAACCTGAAGGACTTCGGACTTCTTATAGACTTCTTTGGAGGGCAGCGTGACCTGAGAGAGAAAATCATAAGGGTTATACACAATCTGAGTTTCATCGAGGATCCCACAAGGGCCTTCAGGGCCATAAGATTTTCAGAAAGATTCGGCTTTAAGCTCAGCAAACATACGGAAACCCTTATAAAGTCAACTCTCAAATTGGATCTCTTCAGCAGGCTTTCCGGAGCAAGGCTCTATGAGGAACTTCTGCTTGCATTCAACGAAACAGAACCTGTCAAGACTCTTAAAACACTTTCTGAATTCGGGCTGTTAAAGGTGATACATCCGGGCCTCTTATTCAATAATGAGCTCGAGTCAGCATTGCAATCCATGTTTGAGACTTTCGCATGGTTCAATCTGCTTTTCCTTGAGGAAAGTCCTGACAGAGGAGCGCTGTACCTGATGGCTCTGCTGTCCACTCTCAAAGAGGAAGAAAGGAACACTGCAATTGAAAGACTGGCGCCGCCGCCCAGGGTAAGAGAGCTGATAACAAAAGGCATAACACAGTCAAAGGATATGCTGAATAAACTTCCCTCAAACGATCCCGCCGGCCTATACCATCTTCTGAATGGCGTTAACCTTGAAATCCTTCTGTTCTCAATGGCTCAGAGCAAAAGCAAACAGAAACAGAAAGCAATATCTCAATACCTGATTGAATTAAGAAAAATAAAGCCGCTTCTGAAGGGTAAAGACCTGCAAAAGATAGGCATTAAGCCAGGCCCTGTTTACTCTAAACTTTTTTCAGAGCTGCTTGACGAAAAACTAAACGGCAGACTGAAAACCAAAGAAGATGAAGAAAGGTTTGTCACAGAGAAATATCTAATTTAAGACCCCTTAAAAACTGTCATTGCGAGCTGAAGGCGAAGCAATCTCAATTTTGCCGCTCGGGATAAACTCCGCAATCTCACTTTTATATAAATCAATATGTTAGAGATTGCCACGTCGCTACCGCTCCTCGCAATGACATTAGAATGTGTGGTTTTTCAGCACTCTCAAATTATTTTACTGCATCTTTAAGCGCTTTGCCTGATATAAATTTCGGCGCTCTTGCAGCCGGAATATTGATAACCTGCCCTGTTTTAGGATTACGCCCTTTTCTGGCTTTACGCTTCACGGTTGAGAATGCTCCGAAGCCGACAAGCGTAACCTTCTGTCCTTTTTTTAATGATAACTTTATTGCGTTTAAAGTTGAATCGAGCGCCTTTGAAGCATCTGCCTTGCTCAGCCCCGCACCCGAAGCTATCTTGTCAATAAGCTCCGCCTTTGTCATTAACTTCCCCCCTTTCTCTTAACTGGTTATGGCCATATGATGATTAATAACTGAATGCAGTAACACTATCAAGAAGAATATATTTTGTCAAGCCAAGAAATGCACCCAAATCCCGATATAGACTTGCTAACGTCTCGCCTTTTCTGTCATTGCGAGAACCCGAAGGGTTCGTGGTAATCTTTCTGCAAAAGCTTGAGATTGCTTCGTTTCGCTCGCAATGACAATTTCAATATCGGGATTTGGGATACAGTTCATTTTCTTTTGATTTCTACATATCCATCATCTTCTTTCTCAGTATCAATATCTCAAAAGCAATGGAAGCCAGTGAACCCAGTGTGTTGAGATAATTCACATTAGCATCAAGAACCGCATCGACCCCGTTGTCCGCATAAAGCAGAGCCACGGCCCTGTCTCTTATGCTTATCGGAATTGTGAGGCTGTCCTGCGGTGTTCCTGACAGTATTTTTATAAGCTCTTCATTGCCCGGGACATTGAGTACAGGGCCCCTGTAATAAGCCTTCTTCACAAGAACATCGTTAAATATTGCGGCCCCCTTTGAAGAAGATGCGTTGATATCAACTCCTTCAACTGTTAAGCCCTTAGCCTTCCACCCTGAAACACCATTGCCCTTCACTATAAACAGCGCCACTCTTTTTGCAGCCTTCTGTGCCTCACTTATGAGAATTCCTGCAAGCTCTTCTTTTTCGGCCACATTTGCAAACGCCTCTTTTATTTTCTTGAGTTCCTCTGAATCCGTGACAACAACCTGTTTTTCTTCCTCAATGCGGTCAAAAATGCTTATATATCTGAGGTCTCTTTTTATCCCGTAGTATTTCTCGAGCGCATAGAGAATCCTCAGTTCCGAGGCGGCATAAGGTATTATGTCATAGCCGCTGATAAACCTGAACTCATCCACCGCCTTCATATCCTTAGGATCCAGCATTGCCATATGCAGCCTGTTTTTATCTTTCTTAAACGGAATTGCTTTGTATTTTTCAGCCAGCTCCTTGCTTATTGCAGATATAGTCTCTTCATCTATATTCGTTAGTTGCGAAGGCTCAGCAACCGGAATCTTGAGATGGCGGCTAAGGAATTTTGCGAATTCGTCTTCTTTAAGAATGCCGAGTTCAACAATATTGGTCCCTATCCTGCCTCCGAAAATAACCTGTCTTTCAAGCGCAAGCCTCAGGTGCTCCTTTGTAATAAGTCCTTCTTTAACTAATACTTCGCCAAGTTTCATATACTTATTTTATACCATACTTTGACAGCCTGTGCCTGAACGAACGAAAAGAAAGGCTCAACAGCCTTGCCGCTTCTGTCTTATTTCCGCCTGTAATCTTCAGCGCATTCAAAAGATATTTTTTTTCAACATCTTCAATAATGCTGTCAAGGTCTACACCTTCCTTAGTGATATCCGACGTATATTCAGCGCCTTCCGAAAACATCAGTATCTCATGAGGCACATCCTCAACGGTTATCTCATCCCTATCCGTTAAAAGCGCTATTCTCTCTATGACATTTTCAAGCTCTCTTACGTTTCCTTTCCAAGGGTATTCCATGAAAAGCTTCATGACCTGGGGAGAGACCTTCCGCTCTGCAAATGAGAACTTTTTCAGAAAATGCTCCACAAGCATCGGAATGTCTTCTTTTCTCTCTCTCAAAGGGGGAATATGCAGGGGGACAACATTCAACCTGTAATATAAATCCTCTCTGAATCTGCCTGCGGAAATTTCTTCTTTAATGTCCTGATTTGTAGCGGATATTATTCTCACGTCCACCTTTATATCAGCAGTGCCGCCTACCCTCCTGAACGTACTGTTCTCAAGCACTCTCAGGAGTTTCGCCTGAAGGTTAATTGACATCTCGCATATCTCGTCAAGAAAAACACTCCCGCCGTCAGCTATTTCAAAAAGGCCCTGTTTATTATATGCCGCGCCTGTGAATGCGCCTTTCATATGCCCGAAGAGTTCGCTCTCCAAAAGACCTTCAGGAAATGCAGCGCAGTTTATATCAATAAACTTTTTCCCTTTTCTTGGGCTGAGGTTATGAACAGCTGTCGCAACTAATTCCTTGCCTGTGCCGCTTTCACCTGTTATTATGACATTGGAATTGCTCTGCGCAATCCTCGGTATGATGTTAAGCAGTTCCTGCATCTTAGGGTTCTTCCAGAAAATATTGCCGAATTCGTATGTTGTCTTTATCTTTTCGCGGAGTATCGAAACCTCTTCGCTCAGCTTGCGCTTTTCAAGCGCTTTTTTTACTACAAGCCTTATTTCATCTATCTTGAACGGCTTGTGTATATAATCATAAGCGCCAAGCTGCATGGCCTCTACCGCAGATTCTGTTGTGCCGAATGCCGTTATCATGATTACAAGGGTATCAGGAGAAGTCTCACGCACTTTTTTGAGTATTTCAAAGCCGTTAACCTTCGGCATGTTGATGTCTGTGATTACCATGTCAAATATGTCTTTATTGAGAAGGCTTATGCCGTCAATGCCGCCTGCCGCAAGAGTAACATCGTAACCCTCCCCTTCAAGGAGGATTCCAAGCACCTCCCGCATGCTTTTTTCATCTTCTACAATCAGAATTTTACCTTTATTAAGATTTTCCATTGCCGTCAGGTATTATAACTTTAAAGGCCGTGCCCTCGCCGGGATTACTGATAACATCTATCTTCCCTTTATGCTCTTCAATGATTCTGTATGCAATAGCCAGTCCGAGGCCAGTGCCCTCATCTTTCGTAGTAAAAAAAGGATAAAATATTTTTTCAAGATTTTTCTGAGAGACACCGATGCCTGTATCTTTAAAAACAACCTCAAAAGAATTGCCCGACCGCTTTGCGCTGACAGAAAGTTCTCCTCCGTCAGGCATTGCCTCTATGGCGTTCATCCCAAGATTCAAGAAGACCTGATGCATTTTCTGATGGTCGGCATTAACAAAAAGCGGCATGTCGAAATCCTTTATAATAGAAATATCCTTCCTTGCGGATGCTGTATTTTTTAGCAATTCAAGCGTGTCATCAAGCACAAGATTGAGGTCAAAAGCGCTGAACTCGGCAGCCCTCGGGGTTGAATACATAAGAAAATCTGTGATTATCTCATTCAGCCTCTCCATCTCTTTCAATGCTATTTCTGTCAGCCTTTCTTTTTGTTCCTTTGCCGCCCTGTCCTCTCTCAGCATTTCTATCGCTCCTTTAAGAGAGGCTAACGGATTTCTTATCTCATGCGCTATATTCGCAGAAAGTTCGCCTATGGCAGCCCATTTTTCCTTATGCTTTATATCCATCTCCATTTTTTTAAGCATGGTGATGTCATGAAATATACCGGTAAAACCTGTTCTTCTGCGGGTAACATCCATATGCGGCGAGATGGTCAGGTTAATAATCCTGCTGCCTTCCCTTGGATGACTTATCACACCCTCTATACGTTCTATTTCAAGCAATTGCTCCGAAAATGCTTTTATAACACCCTCCCCCTCGCCCCCTCCCATCAAGGGAGGGGGGGAAATTTGAAGGTCCTCCATCTCCTTGAAAGAGGGGTAATTCTTATATGCCCTCTCCCCTTGTGGGAGAGGGTTAGGGTGAGGGGGGATGGGGGGATTAATAAAAGGGAATATCGCAGTTATCTTTCGGCTCACCGCTGTTTCTCTCGGAATGCCCGTTATATCCTCTGCCGCTTTATTAAATATCAGAATACTGCCATCAATATCAGTTGTAAATATCCCGCTCGGAATGCTCTCAATAAGCTCTTTGTTGAAAAGCGAAAGCTCCTTCAGGTCAGAATCAGTCTGTTCAAGGGCTATCGTTGTCTTCTCAAGCCTTGAAGAGAGATAACCGCTCAGGAAGGCCATCATATAAAAAGCAGCTATGTGCACAAAAATATTGTAAAGAAAATCTTTTTCATTAAGCGCAGGGTCGTACTTTATCGGAAGGAGTTTATAATACTGAAGATCTATCATGACTCCATAGAGAATACTGCTGAATGTGGCAATAACATAACCTGCTTTCCTGTTAAGGACTGCGCTTGCTGATATTACTGCCAGAAGCATAATGAACGAAAACCAGCTTTCAATCCCGCCTGTAAGATATATAAGGACATTTACGGCCGCAACATCCATAAAAATCTGGAAGTATGCAAATGTAAAATACGTTTTTATCCTGTCAATGAGAAAAGAATAAATTATTGTCAGGGAATAGAGCGCTACTATAAGATTTGAAGTGGCGCGTGGATAAGGAAAACTCCTGTATCCGACCTGAAGCAAGAAAAACGAACCCAGAAGGAGTGTGATAAAAACAACCCTTATGGAAATAAGGGCTTTTACCTTTTTAAGCAGGATATCATTCATTCTACAAAGTTAATACAAACGCATTAAGTAAGGTGTCATTGCGAGGCGTAGCCGAAGCAATCTCTGCTTTGAGATTGCCACGCTCCCTTCGGTCGCTCGCAATGACAGTGTAACAACATTTATTGTGTTTGTATTAGAAGTTAAAAGTTAAAATTTTAAAATCCTCCACTCTTAACTTCTAACTTTTAACTCATAACTACTTTATTAGCGTAATGAGTTTAAATATCGGCAGATACATTGCAATTACTATAAAACCTACCGACCCACCGAGGAATACCATCAACATAGGCTCCATCATAGATGTCAGGGCGTTGACTGCCGCGTCAACCTCATCATCATAAAAATCAGCTATCTTATTGAGCATTGTATCCAGCGCGCCTGTTGTTTCACCTACAGAAATCATGTGGGTAACCATTGGAGGGAATACCTTGGCTTTGGTCAATGGATCAGCAAGGGTCTTTCCTCCTGTAACCTGCTTTCTTACCTCCATGATTGCATATTCAATCACCTTATTCCCTGAAGTCTTCGCTGTTATCTCAAGCCCATCCAGTATCGGCACCCCGCTGCTGACAAGCGTTCCGAGTGTCCGCGTAAACTTTGCCACGGCAACTTTATTCAAAAGAACCCCGAATATCGGCAGTTTCAATAGTATCTTGTCTGTTATATGCGTACCCTTTTCCGTGCGCCTGAACTGCTTTAGAGCAACAACAAACCCGACTATTGCGACTCCTGTCAGAAGGCCGCCTATTCCCGCCAGAAAATGACTCAGGCCGATAATCATCAGCGTGGGAAGCGGCAGTGTTCCGCCAAGCTGTGCAAACATCTTAGAAAATGTCGGGACCACAAATATCATTATGACCGCAATTACCAAAACAGCAACAGTTGTAACAACTATCGGATATACCATTGCGCCTTTAACCTTCTTCTTTAATTTCATTGCCTTTTCGATATACGCTGCAAGCCTGTTAAGGATTGTATCCAGGATACCGCCTGCCTCGCCTGCCGCCACCATATTTGCATACAGTTCTGAAAAGACCCTCGGATGTTTTTTCAACGCATCAGCATAAGTAGAACCGGCCTCAACACTCTCCTTAATCTCTCCCAGCACTCTGGAAAGTGTCTTATTTTCAACCTGAGTTGAAAGAATATCAAGCGCCTGCACAAGCGGAAGCCCTGCATCTATCATCGTAGAAAATTGCCTTGTAAATACAACTATGTCCTTGTCATTTACTTTACCCTCGCCAAAGCCGCCGAATAATTTCTTCCCGGCCTTTTTTTCAGTAATCAAAGTTGGTGTTATATTTCTTCTTCTGAGCTGAGCTGCAACTTCTTCTTTAGCAGCCGCAGTAATCTCGCCTGATTCTATAACGCCTCTTGTAGTCTTGCCTGACCACTGAAACACTGTTGCCATTTGTTACCCCCTTCCTTTTGCCGCAGTTCCCGGCACCCTCTGTATCATTGTTATTAACTCCTCTGGAACCGACGAACGCCCTATTGCATCCTCATAGGATAAAAGTCCCCTGGTGTAGAGATCAAATAAAGACTGATTCATCGTCTGCATTCCGAATCTCGCCTGTCCGGTCTGCATCATGGAATATATCTGATGCACCTTGTCTTCTCTTATCAGGTTTCTTATAGCGGGGTTTGGCACAAGCAGCTCCATTGCAAGAACCCTTCCCTGCCCGAATTTCCTGGCTATAAGCTGCTGCGCCAGTATCCCTTCCAGGACAAAGGACAACTGAGTTCTTATCTGTTCCTGCTGATGCGGCGGGAATACATCTATTACACGGTTTATCGTCTGGACAGCAGAATTTGTATGGAGTGTTGCAAGCGTTAAGTGCCCTGTCTCCGACACGGTAAGCGCTGCTTCTATTGTTTCAAGGTCACGCATCTCGCCTATCAGCACGACATTAGGGTCCTGTCTGAGAACATACTTCAATGCATTTTTGAAAGATGATGTATCAGCATTTACCTCTCTCTGGTTGACAAGACTTTTTTTGTGAGGGTGAAGATATTCTATCGGGTCTTCTACTGTTATTATATGATCCTGCCTCTCGGAATTTATCCTGTCAACCATACTGGCAAGAGTCGTAGACTTACCGCTTCCTGTCGGCCCGGTAACAAGAATCAGGCCGCGCGGCTTCTTGACAAGATCGTTAACAATTTCAGGCAGTCCTAACTCCTGAAAGGTCTTTATCTGAAAAGGAATGGTCCTGAACGCGCCGGCAACAGCTCCCCTCTGCATAAAGACATTCCCCCTGAATCTGCTCAGCCCCTTCACCCCGAATGACAGGTCCAGTTCATTGTTTTCTTCAAATTTATGTTTCTGGGCGTCTGTAAGAACGCTGTAGCAGAGCGCTTTTGTCTCGGCCGGGGCTAATTGCGGCTGATCCAGCAGGATGAGTTTCCCGTCAATCCTTAGACGCGGCGGGCTTCCTGTTGTTATGTGAAGATCAGACGCCCCTTTTTCTATCATTACCTTAAGCAAGTCATACAGTGTTGCCATCTATCCCTCCGCTCACTCTGTGAGAATTCAAAATTTAAAATCGTGAGATTTATCTTGAATCTTGAATTTTAAATTTTCTTCAATCTCCGAAAGTAACTCTTAACACTTCTTCGATTGTAGTGACGCCTTCTTTTACTTTTGTCAGCCCGCTCATCCTCAAAGTCTTCATGCCTCCTCTTACAGCAGCATTTTTAAGTTCAACCGCCGACGCCCCTTCCAGTATAAGTTTTCTTATCTCCTCATTGACAACCATTATTTCATAAAGCGCTATCCTGCCCTTGTAACCTGAATTGCTGCATACTGAGCACCCCTTGCCCCTGTAACACTTAACAGTCTTCGCATCTTCTTCCGAAAACCCCAGGCTTATAAGCGTCGGCAAAGGAATTTTCTCGTCCTCCTTCTCGCACTCCTTGCATATTTTTCTTGCCAATCTTTGAGCCATTATAAGTATAACAGATGATGACACTAAAAATGGCTCGATACCCATATTCATCAATCTGCTTACACTGCTCGGAGCATCGTTAGTATGCAGGGTGCTCAGAACAAGATGTCCTGTTAAGGCAGCCTTAACCGCTATTTCAGCGGTCTCAAAATCACGTATCTCGCCGACCAGTATAATATCAGGGCTCTGCCTTAAAAAAGAGCGCAGGGCAGATGCAAATGTGAGACCTATTTCCTCTTTCATCTGCACCTGATTTATCCCAAGGAAATTATATTCAATAGGGTCTTCGGCGGTCATTATGTTTATATTGGGTTTATTCAAATAATTTAATGCGGAATAGAGCGTCGTTGTCTTTCCGCTTCCCGTGGGCCCTGTAACCAGTATCATGCCGTAAGGTTTATTAAGACACTCCAGAAATCTCTGCAGCGACTCTTCTTCAAAGCCGAGCCTTGTAAGGTCTACCTGCAATGATGCTTTATCCAGGATTCTCATAACTGTCTTTTCTCCGAAAAGACAGGGGAGGATAGAAACACGGAAATCCACCTCCTTCTTCTTGCCCAGCCTGAGCTTAATCCTGCCGTCCTGCGGAAGCCGCCTCTCCGAGATATCAAGTTTAGCCATTATCTTCAGCCTTGAGACTACGGAGTTTTTAATCCTCAGAGGCAGATTCATTGCCAGGGCCAGAACGCCGTCAACCCTGTATCTAACTCTCACAGAGTTCTCGTAAGGCTCTATATGAATATCGCTTGCGCCTATTTTTATTGCGTTTATAAGAATACCACTCACAAGTTTTACAATCGGCTCTTCAATCTCACCTCTTGCGCCCAGCATATCATCTTCAGTGACATGCTCAACGTCATCAAGCGCATCACCGACAATCCTGTCGAATTCATCAACATCAACCGTAGGACCTTCACCAAAAGCTCCCGCCTCTTCTTCTCCTGTAATGTCAGTATCTGACAGGGTATAATCTTTCGCCTCAAACTTCATCGCCTTTTGTGCCGCCTGCGACTGAGGCTGGGCAGGCACAACCCCGGCAACTTTGCCTCCGTAAGAAGTTGTTATGGCATTTATCAGCGCAGATTCCGTTGCTATAACAACTTCAACGTTATACCCGGTCATAAACTTTATGTCATCCACCGCAAACACATTTGAGGGGTCTGCCATCGCTACCGTCAATGTCGCGCCTATCCTCGTAAGAGGCATTATCATA
>JACPZK010000012.1 GCA_016195565.1 Nitrospirota bacterium
CCTACAGGATAAAATACAATACCTATAGGCCGCATGAGGCGCTGGGATATGATATCCCGGCTAATTATTATAAACTTGAAAATCTGGTGGGACTAACTTTAAACTCGAAATAGTTGTTCCGAAAAAGTCGAGCAGGACATTAGTAATAGTATCATCTTTAATGATGTTAGGTTCGACTTGTAACAAAGGGATTACAAACCCCTTAGAACCAGACCCGTATGCACAAATTGAGGTTTACTCAACTAAAACTGGAATAACGTTTAATTCATTGCATAATTTTGGGGAGGTCTTGGTAGGAACAGAAGTATTTCATCAGTTTGGGATTGTGAATAAGGGGTGGGGAGGAGTAGACTTGAAATACATCCTATGGCTTGACGCTACTTCACCTTCTTCTGCCCCATTTTCTTTAAGTGCACAGGACAATACAAAACCTTGTTCGTCCAGCACAATAGTGTCTGCTTCACCACTCACACCAATTACACTCAAACCAAGTACACTCAAAGAAATCTGCTTCTTTAATGTAGTATATAAACCTAATCATGAAGGAACTCACATGGCTAGAATAACTATCTTTTCCAATGATCCTAATCACCAAGAAGAATATATATGGGTGAAGGGATATGGATATTATAAAGATAAAGGAGAGCCTATAAAAAATGTTCCCTGGCCTGAACCTGCACCGTAAGCCTCCCCATTAGGTAGACAAGAAAAACATAGGGACGCTTCCCGTATTATTTTTTTGTGGTGATGTAAGAAAAATAACAAAAGGGAGAGAACAAAAAAGGTTGTTCTATTAAATCCCCCAATACTTACAAGAGCGAAAAGTGATGAGGACTGGCAGGAATTACCAGATTGTTTTCAGATAAGGAAAATTCCGAAGAGTTTCATCCTTGGTGATTATAGGAAGATTAAGAAATCTTGCAGTTGATGCGATTATCTTGTCATGCAGTTCAGGAATATCTTTCAGTTCAATCATCTCTTTGAGAACGGGATAATCAAGCGGGATTATAACTAAGTTTTCGCTCTCATTTATTTTTCTGAACAGCTTTCTAAAATCGAAAGAAACGCGCTTTTTGTCAAAAATGCTTAAAGCTTCTGCTATGACAATTGAGGGGATAAAGATGACATTTTCTCCGAGTTCGCATTTTTCAAAAATATCAGATGCGTTTGAGCTTATTTTAGGGCTGTCTATGAACCACCAGAGAAGAGGATGAGTGTCTGTGACAAAGTTCACAGGAGTTTTAAATCCCTATTTTACTGTAAAGGGATTTCTTTGCAGCGGAAATGTCCTTATCCGTAATGTCGACACCTTTGAGAATGCCCTTGAGTGATATAGTTTTTCTGCCGGTTGGAATCAGCTTTTTAAGGACTGATAGTTTTAAATTCGTGACCTCTTTCTCAATCGTCACTATTTTATGTAGCATGTCAACTGTGCTTTTTGCTGTTGCCTGTTTCATGGTTGTGATATCCTTTTTTTAAAGAATCTTATAGTGAAAGGTATCACATAAAAACCTTTTTTGTCAAACTTATAAGTATGATTTAACATCCTGCTGTAAGATAGGCTCAGGAACCGAAAAGTTCCTCTATCTTCTTCCCTATATCCTTTGCCTCCATGAATGAAGTGCCGATTAATACGGTGTCAATGCCTGCTGATTCAAGGCGCAATATGTCATCGCGGGTTTTAATTCCGCTTTCGCTGACGACGATTTTATCGGATGGGATTTCTTTTTTGATTATGTATGTGGTATTAAGGTCAATTTTTAAGGTCTTCAGATCTCTGTTATTAATGCCGATTATATCTGCATTTACTGAAAGCGCAGTCTCAAGTTCTTTCAAATCATGGACTTCAAAAAGCACTGATAACCCGAGTTCTCTTGCGAGATGAAGATATTCTTCAGCCTGATTTTTACTGAGTATTGCAGCAATTAAAAGTATTGCGTCAGCCTCGTTTGCCCTTGACTCATAAATCTGGTATTCATCAAATATAAAATCTTTTCTGAGGAGTGGTTTCGTTGTTATCTTTTTAACCACTGAGATGAACTCAAGCCTGCCCTGAAAGAAATCCTCTTCTGTGAGCACTGAAATTGCGCCTGCCTGTTTTCTTTCGTAGACAGAGGCTATTTGGATCGGGTCAAAGTCCTCTCTAAGAATACCCTTTGAAGGCGACGCCTTTTTTATCTCGGCAATGAGCTTTATTCTCCCAATATGATTCCGCTTTATTGCGCTTCTGAAATCCCTTGGTTTCCCGGCATCGGCAATCCTTGATTTAATGCCTTTCAAGGGCACGCCGGACTTTGCGATTCCAAGCCTTTCTTTCTTCTTTGAAACTATATCATCTAAAATTCCCATGAAAGGATTTTATAGAAACAGTTGCATATTTTGCAATTCCTTTCTTATAGTTATTCTGGCATAAAGTCAATTTACATGCTTTTTTGGGATGTTTTTTTGCTATAATCCTGAGATGATAAAAAGACTTGTCTTTGCTCTTATACTGCTTGCCATTGTAATTATATCGGGGACAGCCGGGTATGTCCTAATAGAGAGATGGGGGATGCTTGATTCATTGTATATGACGGTCATCACCATAGCTTCTGTAGGCTATATGGAGGTGAACCCCTTATCCCCGAATGGCAGAGTGTTTACCATATTCCTGATTATATTCGGAATGGGTGTTCTCTTATTTGGCATATCGACATTTACCGCTTTTTTGGTTGAGGGAGAGTTGAGCGAAATACTCAGGAGGAGAAAAATGGAAAAGATAATATCAGGATTAAAAGAGCATTATATTGTTTGCGGCATGGGAAGAATAGGAAGGCATATTATTGACGAACTCCATAAAACAAGAAGGCTGTGCGTTGCCATAGACAAAAATGAGGAGGCATGCAGAAGGCTTGCAGAAGAAGGGAAATTATTCATCAAGGGTGATGCAACGAGCAGTTCGGTTTTAAAGTCTGCAAATATCACTCATGCAAAAGGCGTGTTCTGTTCACTGCCTACTGATGCTGAGAATCTTCTTCTAATCCTTACGGCAAGAGGCATTAACCCTTCGTTGAAAATTATTGCAAGGGCTGAAGAAGATGAGTCTGAAGAAAAGATGAGAAGAGCTGGCGCTGACGGAGTAGTCCTGCCTGAGTTCATAGGCGGGCTGAGGATGACATCTGCTATGGTCAGGCCGGAGGCTGTCACATTTCTGGATAAGATGCTGAAGGATCAGGAGAAGGTATACAGGGTTGAAGATATTTTTGTGGATACTGATTCTGTATTTGCAGGCAAGACGCTGAAAATATCGGGCCTTATGGAAAGAAAAGGATTCTCTGTGGTTGCCGTAAGGAAAGGCGACAGGTACATTTTTAATCCGTCTGGCGATGAGAAGATTGAAACAGGAGATGCTGTAATACTAATCGGTGAATCCGAAAGCATCAGAGAGGTTAAAGCGGTCAAGGGATAATAAACAACGGAATGGACGAAAAAAGAAATATAACCAAAGCTGCCGGCATTATGTCCGTGGCCACATTTATCAGCCGTGTCCTCGGCTTTGTTAAAGACATGATCCTTGCAGTTTATTTCGGGGCCACGGGACTTTCAGACACCTTCTTTGTTGCATTCAGGATCCCGAATCTTTTGAGAGAACTTTTTGCAGAGGGCTCAATGTCATCTGCGTTCATACCTGTCCTGACAGAGTATCAGGCTAAGAACGGTAAAGATGAAGCAAAAAGACTTGTAAGGATTACGTTTACTTTTATAATGATATTTGTCGGTTTAATCTGTCTGATCGGAATTATATTTGCTCCCTCAATTGTTACAGCGATAGCTCCGGGTTTTTTAAGTATGCCGGAGAAATTTTCTTTGACTGTTCTTCTCACGCGGGTAATGTTCCCCTTTCTTTTATTCATCAGCCTTGCAGCGCTTATTATGGGCGCATTAAATTCAAGGCGTGTATTCTTTATCCCGGCTTTGGCGCCGGCAATGCTTAATGTTTCGATAATCGTCACAGTTATATCGCTTGCTTCAAAAATGGAACAGCCTATTATCGCAGTTGCAATAGGGGTTGCATTGGGAGGTTTTGTACAGTTTGCTTTTCAGATTCCGTCTTTTTTAAAAAACGGATATAGCCTCAAACCCGAGTATGATTTAAGACACCCGGGGCTTAAGAAAATGTCTATTCTTATGCTTCCCGCAACCATGGGGATGGCTGTTGCGCAGATAAATATTTTTATAAGCACAATCCTTGCGTCATACCTTGCTGCTGGAAGCATCACATATCTATATTATTCGATGCGCCTTGTCCAGTTCCCTGTCGGCATATTCGGGGTTGCTATGGGGATGGCTGTATTGCCAACCTTGTCGGAACATGCACTAAAAGGAGATTATGACAAACTCAGGGATGATTTCTCGTTTGCGCTGAGACTGCTCTTTTTCATAACGATTCCGGCAATGGCAGGGCTGATTGCATTAAGAGAGCCAATTGTCAATATTCTTTTTCAGAGAGGAAAGTTTGATTATGCCGCAACAGTTGGAACTGCTGATGCGCTTCTGTTTTATTCCCTTGGTATATGGGCCATAGTCGGAGTCAGGATTGTGACTGCAAGTTTTTATTCCATGCAGGACACGAAAACGCCGATTAAAATTCTTGTGGTTACAGTAATGACAAATATTATCCTTAGCCTGGCGCTGATGGGGCCGTTAAAACACAGCGGCCTGGCTCTTGCAAATGCCCTTGCGTCAACCGTGAACTTTCTTTTTCTGTTCTATTTTCTGAGAAAAAAACTGGAAAGGCTGGGAGCAAAAAGGATCATTAAATCTTTCTTGAAGATATCTCTTGCCTCGATTGCCATGGGTATCGCAGGCTGGTTTTTACTTCACGGAGAACTCTGGAAAGAAAGCGGCAGGAGCATGGAAAAGGCGGGTTACCTATCGGGTGTTATAATACTGTGCTCTGCGCTTTATTTTTTTATAAGTTATCTGCTTAAAAGTGAAGAATTGGAATATATTGTCGGGTTAGCGAGAAAGAAAATTCAAGAGAGGTGATGGAATGCTCATAAAAAGCCTTGTGGTAGGGCCGCTTGAAGTAAACTGCTTTATCATCGCAGATGATAACACAAGGGAGGCGATGATTATAGATCCCGGAGACGAGCCTGACAGGATAATGGAAATCATAAAAGAAAATAACCTCAAGGTAAAATATATTGTATGCACCCACGCGCACTTTGACCATGTGGGGGCTGTTGCTGACATAAAAGGTGAAACAGGCGCAAAGGTAGTGATTCATAAAGATGAACTTGAGATTTACGAAGGCGCAAAAGATCAGGCTGCATTCTGGGGATATGAACTTGAACCATTGCCTGAGCCGGATATGTTTGTTGGGGAAGGAGATAAATTAGAAATTAGAAATTTAAAATTTGAGATCTTACATACACCGGGGCACAGTCCCGGCGGGATATGCCTTTATGGCGCAGATGTTATATTTACAGGAGATACTTTGTTTGCAGGCTCTGTCGGGAGAACTGATTTTTATGGCGGAGATATGAATGAACTTAAGAAGTCTTTTTTAAGATTGATGTCACTGCCTCAGGACACAAAGGTTTTTGCTGGGCACGGATCTTCATCTACTATAAGGCACGAAAAGACAAACAATTTTTTTAATGGTGAGATATGAAATTAGAACTCATAATAAAGAGCAAAATAAAGAATATACGAGATTTTCGAGGTTAAATGATATTTTTGTGCGTATAATTGATCAAAAACTCCAATTTTTGCCTATATTCTCCTGTTGACTATAATGCCTGAAGTGATAGTATAATAATAGGCTTTAAAGAGAAGGTTCAAAGTAACCCCGATTTAAGCACAAGCGATCTTTGATTTAGAAATAGCTATGCCAATGGGTATGGCTTTTATTCTTCTCTGTTTTACCTTTAAAAATATTAGAGAGGTTAAGATAGGGAGTTTTGTTCTTTGAAAACATAAAAGTAGGCCCCGTTAAAGTTTATTTGGTGTTTAAGTTTTTAATGAGAGTTTGATCCTGGCTCAGAACGAACGCTGGCGGCGTGCCTAACACATGCAAGTCGAACGGAGTCATTTTGAAGTAGCAATACGGATGGATGACTTAGTGGCGCACGGGTGAGTAACACGTAGGTAACCTGCCCTTAAGAGGGGGAAAACCCGCCGAAAGGCGAGCTAATACCGCATAAGACCACGAATTGAGATGTTTGTGGTAAAAGGAGCAATCCACTTAAGGATGGGCCTGCGGCCTATCAGGTAGTTGGTGAGGTAACGGCTCACCAAGCCTAAGACGGGTAGCCGGTCTGAGAGGACGGACGGCCACACTGGGCCTGACACACGGCCCAGACTCCTACGGGAGGCAGCAGTGGGGCATCTTGGGCAATGGGCGCAAGCCTGACCCAGCAACGCCGCGTGGAGGATGAAGCCTTTCGGGGTGTAAACTCCTGTCGGGAGGGACGAATACGGGGGCAACCCTGGGTGACGGTACCTTCTGAGGAAGCCACGGCTAACTCCGTGCCAGC
>JACPZK010000013.1 GCA_016195565.1 Nitrospirota bacterium
AATGGAGATGGTGATGCCCGGGGACAACGTAACCATAACAGTAGAACTGATAGCGCCGATAGCCATGGAAAAGGAACTGAGATTCGCGATAAGAGAGGGCGGCCGTACAGTGGGAGCAGGAGTTGTGACAGAGGTAATACAATAAATCAGGGGCAGTAGAACAATAGAGCAACAGAACAGTAGTAAAAAACTACTGCTCTACTGTGCTACTGCACTAAAATAAATGGAGTGAAACGACTATGCGCGATATAATTCTTTTTCAGTGTACAGAGTGTAAAGAGAGAAATTATTCAACGATGAAGAACAAGAAGAATACGACTGAGAAGTTGCAGAGAAAGAAATACTGCAGGCATTGCAGAAAGCATACATCGCATAAGGAAACCAAGCCATAAAAAGGCCAGTAGCTCTAACGGCAGAGCGTCGGACTCCAAATCCGGGGGTTGGGGGTTCAAATCCCTCCTGGCCTGCCAATGAGCGTTATGGCGTAGAGCGTTATGGCGATAAGGAAAAATTAACACTATAACGCTATAACGCAAGGGAGAAGGGATGTTTAACAGGATTAAGGAATTTTTTAAGGAAGTGAAAATTGAGGTTAAAAAAGTTGTTTATCCAAGCAAAGACGAACTTGTAGGGTCTATATGGGTGGTTATTATTGCAGTTGTGGCGGTATCTCTGTTTTTGGGAGTTATTGACCTTGGGTTATCAAAATTAGTGAGCAGGTTATTGAGGTAAGAAATGGGAAAAAACTGGTATGTTGTACATACGTATTCAGGCTCGGAAGAAAAGGTAAAGCAGGCTATAGAGGACAAGGCAGACAAGAAAAATCTTAGGGATAAGATAGCTCAGGTTCTGGTTCCTACCGAGCGTATAATTGAACTCAAAGGCGGCGGGAAAAAAGAGAGCAATAAGAAATTCTATCCGGGATACATTCTTATTGAGATGGAACTGGACGACGAGTCATGGCATCTTGTCAGGAAGACGCCGAGAGTGACTGGTTTTGTGGGGGGATCAAATCCCGTGGCATTATCACAGGAAGAGGTAGATGTTATATTGCAGCAAATGGAAAAAGGCCATGCCCCTCAGGTTAAGACACAGTATCAGAAGAATGAGACAGTCAGGATAACAGACGGGCCCTTCTCTAATTTTCTTGGATATATTGAGGATGTTGACATGGATCATGGAAGGCTCAAGGTAATGGTCAGCATATTCGGCAGACAGACGCCTGTTGAACTTAATTTTTTTCAGGTGGAACGGGCATGATTAGCGTTATAGCGTTTATTGCGTATGGGGTTTTGCGCCATAACGCTCAACGCTCTACGCTATAACGCATTAAACGGAGGAGATAAATGGCTAAGAAAGAAGTAACAGCTCAGGTGAAACTGCAGATACCTGCAGGAAAGGCAAATCCGGCGCCTCCTGTAGGCCCGGCGCTTGGCCCGCACGGTATCAACATAATGGAATTTTGCAAGACATTCAATGCGCAGACACAGGCGCTGGGTGACACTATAATTCCTATTGTTTTAACCGTATATTCGGACAGGTCGTTTACATTTATAACAAAGACACCGCCGGCATCCGAATTAATAAAAAAAGCGGCAGGGATTATTAAGGGGTCAGGCACTCCCAATAAAGACAAGGTTGGCAGGATAACTTCTGCGCAGGTCAAAGAAATAGCACAGACAAAGCTTTCAGATCTCAATGCTAACTCTATTGACGCAGCGGTAAAGATTATCAGCGGAACTGCAAGAAGCATGGGAGTGGAAATAACAGATTAAATTGAAAGTTGAAAGTTATGAGTTAAGAGTTTTAAAACTTTTAACTTTTAACTTTTAACTTCTAACTTTTTATGTATGGGAGAGTGAAAATGGGCAAGAAGATTAAAGAAGCCAGAGAAAAAGTTGAGAGAGGAAAAGAGTATTCTATTGAGGATGCCATAGGTCTTGTAAAGAAAGCTTCCTTTACAAAATTTAATGAGACTGTTGACATGGCTGTGAATCTCGGGATTGACGCCAAAAAAACAGACCAGATGGTCAGAAACGCTGTTGTCCTTCCGCATGGGACAGGCAAAAAGGTAAGGGTTGTTGTCTTTGCAAAAGGTGAGAAAGAGAAAGAGGCCAGAGATGCAGGCGCAGATTATGTCGGCGCTGAAGACCTTATTGAAAAGATACAGCAGGGCTGGTTCGATTTTGATAAGGTAGTTGCAACGCCTGATATAATGGGTCTCGTAGGAAAGCTTGGTAAGTTGTTGGGCCCGAGGGGACTTATGCCGAATCCCAAGCTCGGAACGGTTACATTTGATCTGGCAAAGGCTGTAAAAGAGATAAAGGCCGGAAAGATAGAGTATAAAACCGAAAAGGCAGGATTGATACATGTGCCGATCGGTAAGGTCTCATTTGATAATCAGAAGCTCATAGAAAATGCCATGGCAGTGATTGACGCAATAATAAAGGCTAAGCCGCCTACAAGCAAAGGCAAATATCTAAAAAAGGTGGCTGTATCATCTACGATGGGGCCCGGTGTAAAAATTGATGTTGGCAGGCTGACAGCAGCGAAGTAAGTTAAAAGTGTAGAGTTTAAAGTTAAAAGTTTTAAAACTCTTAACTCATAACTTTCAACTTCTAACTTTAATTTTAAATAAAGTCAGAGACAGTAGGTTGCCCCGGCGTATAGTCGGGACTTTAATTGTCTGCCTCAGGCGGACAGCCTACCGAGACGCTTTCCCCGTCTCTGGGAAAGGAGGATAAACTGAAAAGGGAAGAAAAAACACACCTTATAGCTGAGCTTAAGGATAGATTCAAAAAGGCAAAAGCAGTGGTTCTGACGGATTATAAAGGATTAACCGTTGCCGAGCTTTTTGAATTGAGGCGATTGTTGCGCGGTGCAGGGATTGAGTACAAGGTTGTAAAGAACACGCTTGCAAGAGCGGCATCTGCAAAAACAAGCCTGTCTGTAATCAGTGATTTATTAAAAGGCCCTGTCGGGATTGCCATCGGCTATGCCGATCCTGCGCAGGTTGCAAAGAAGGTCATTGAGTATTCCAAGAAGAATAATAAGCTAAAGGTAAACGGCGGAGTTGTTGAAGGCATGCTTTGCAATGCTGAAGACATCAAATCAATAGCCGCACTGCCGCCGAGAGAAATTCTCCTCAGTATGCTGGCAGGCGTATTTAATGCGCCGCTGAGCAAAATGGCAGGGGCATTGTCGGCGACAGTCAGCAGTTTTGCATACGCAGTGAATGCATTAGAACAAAAAAAGTTAAAAGTTGGAAGTTAAAAGTTGAAGGAGGTTTTATAACTCTTAACTCATAATTTTTAACTCATAACTTAAATAAACAGGAGGATAAATAATGTCAGTAACAAAAGAACAGGTTTTAGAATTCTTTGACAATATGACAGTGCTTGATATGTCAAAGTTCGTTAAGGAGTTTGAGGAGAGATATGGAGTGACAGCAGCGGCCCCTATGGCAATGGCTGCCGCTCCAGGCGCAGCTGGCGCACCTGCTGCTGCAGAAGAGAAGACAAGTTTTGATGTAATTCTTGCCTCAGTGGGCGATAAGAAAATCCAGGTAATAAAAGTTATTCGTGAGATTACAGGACTCGGACTCAAAGAGGCAAAAGACCTTGTTGATGGCGCTCCGAAGCCTATTAAGACCGGAGTCACAAAGGAAGAATCTGACTCTATTAAGGCAAAGGTTGAAGAACAGGGAGCAAAGGTAGAGATAAAATAGCGTAATGCGTAAAGCGTTGAGCGTTATAGCGTAAAGGAAGGGAATAAGTTCCGGCGCTATAACGCAATAAACGCTATAACGCAATAAACGCAATAAACGCTATAACACTATAACGCAATCGAAGGAGACGTATGGCAAGAATTCTCAGAGAAAGGTTGAATTTTGGTAAAGTTACTTCTTTCATGGAAGTGCCAAACCTTATAGACATTCAGAAAAATTCTTATGAGCAGTTTCTGCAGAAAGACGTCCCGCCTGACAAGAGACAGGATGTTGGACTTCAGGCAGCTATTTTGAGTATTTTCCCCATAACAGACTATAACGAAACAGCTGCATTTGAGTTCCTGGGCTATGTTATGAAAGAGCCTAAGTTCAATGTCAGGGAGTGCCTTCAGAAGGGCATTACATATTCAGCTCCGTTGAAGATAAAAGTAAGGCTTAATATCTATGAAGTCGAAGGCAAAAATAAGAGGCTGAAAGAGTCAAGGGAACAGGAGGTTTATATAGGAGAGATACCGCTGATGACGGAAACAGGCACATTTATCGTCAATGGTACGGAACGTGTTATAGTCAGCCAGCTTCATCGCTCTCCCGGTGTGTTTTTCAGTCATGACAAAGGTAAGACTCACGCAAGCGGCAGGATTCTGTATTCGGCCCGTGTGATACCGTCAAGAGGTTCATGGCTTGACTTTGAATTTGATACGAAGGACATCCTCTATGTGAGAATTGACAGAAGAAAAAGGCTCCCTGCGACTATTGTGCTCAAAGCGCTTGGCTACAGCAATGAGGAACTGCTAAAGACATTCTACCCTATAGAAACGGTCAGGATAAAAGGCAATAATTTTACGAGAGTTGTCAGCGATATTCTTGTCGGAGTAAAGGCTGTCCAGAACATAATGGCCCCTCACACAAAGGAGTTAATTGTGAAGGAGGGAAGCAAAATTACAAAAGGCGCAATAAAGAAGATGGAAGCCTCGCATATAAAGGAAATACCTATTTCAAAGGAAGATATAATAGGGAGAATTACGCTTAAGGACATAGTGGATCCTGTTACAGGTGAAGTGATACTTGAAGGCAATGAGATTATAACAGAGGAGATTTTTAATAAGATGCTCATTGCCAGGATAGATTCTCTCGCTCTGTTGTTTATAGATAATGTGCATTATCTTTCTTCCCTCAGGGATACACTGTTGACAGATAAAGTCAATGTGCAGGATGAGGCGCTGGTTGAGATATACAGAAAACTCAGGCCCGGGGAACCGCCCACTATCAACGCGGCGAAAGAACTGTTTAAGGGCCTTTTCTTTGATGCAAAAAGATATGATCTTTCGCCGGTTGGCAGGCTGAAGATAAATAAGAGGCTTGGTGTTGATATACCGCTTGAGACCAGAGTCCTTACAGATAAAGATATAGTTGAGATCGTACGTTATCTCCTTTCATTGAGAACAGGCAAGGGTGAGGTTGACGATATAGACCACCTTGGAAACAGGCGCATAAGGGGCGTTGGAGAACTGCTTGAAAATCAGTTCAGGATAGGGCTTGTCAGAATGGAGCGGACCACAAAAGAAAAGTTATCCCTTACAGAGCTTGATGAAGCAATGCCGCACGACCTGATAAATGCAAAGCCTGTGATGGCTGCCGTTAAGGAGTTCTTCGGCACAAGCCAGCTCAGCCAGTTTATGGATCAAACAAATCCTCTGTCTGAGATTACGCATAAAAGAAGGCTTTCAGCGCTCGGCCCAGGGGGCCTCACCAGGGAGCGTGCAGGTTTTGAGGTCAGGGATGTTCATCCTACACATTACGGAAGGATATGCCCGGTAGAGACGCCGGAAGGCCCCAACATAGGATTGATAACATCACTTGCAACATATGCAAGGGTTAATGAATTCGGGTTTATAGAGGTTCCATACAGAAAAGTTGTGGATGGAAGAGTGACAGAAGAGGTTGAATATCTGTCTGCTATTGATGGTGAGAAGTTCGTTATTGCCGAGGCGACTTCACCTGTAGATAAAAAAGGGCATCTTGTCGGTGAGACTGTCTCTGCAAGAGTAGGCGGAGATTTCCGAATGGTAACGCCTAAGGAAGTGCAGTGTATGGACGTATCACCGAAACAGATTGTCGGCGTATCGGCTGCCATGGTTCCTTTCCTTGAAAACGATGATGCAAACAGGGCGCTGATGGGATCCAATATGCAGAGGCAGGCAGTGCCTTTGCTTTCTTCAGATGCGCCTATTGTAGGAACAGGAATGGAATATGTGGCTGCAAGGGACTCGGGCGCGCTTGTTATAGCAAAGAGAGCAGGCATAGTTGAAAGTGTTGACGCCTCAAGAATTGTTGTGAAGAGCAAGGAAGACGGAGGCGGAGTTGATATATACAGCCTTATAAAATTTCAAAGGTCGAATCAGGCTACATGCATAAACCAGAAACCTATAGTGAATGTAGGCGATGCGGTTACAAAAGGCGGTGTTCTTGCAGACGGGCCTTGCACTGACATGGGTGATCTGGCCCTTGGCAAGAACGTGCTTGTAGCATTCATGCCGTGGGGAGGATATAACTTTGAAGACGCAATCCTCATAAGCGAAAGGCTTGTAAAAGAAGATGTTTTCACATCAGTCCATATAGAAGAGTTTGAGATTGAGTCAAGAGAAACAAAGCTCGGCCCTGAAGAAATCACAAGAGATATTCCCAATGTTGGAGAGGAAGCGCTTAAGGATCTGGATGAAAGCGGCATAATCAGAATCGGGGCTGAGGTAAAGCCCGGCGATATACTTGCAGGGAAGGTAACGCCGAAAGGAGAGACCCAGCATACTCCGGAGGAAAAACTTTTAAGAGCCATATTCGGGGAAAAGGCTGAAGATGTCAAGGAGAGCTGTCTTTATGTGCCGCCTGGAATAGAGGGCACGGTTGTAGATGCAAGGGTGTTTTCAAGAAAGGGCACAGCGAAAGACGGGAGGGCCAAGAGCATAGAGGAAGAAGATATTCTGAGGCTTCAGCGTGACCTGGAGGAAGAAATACGGATAGTAAAGGAAGATAAGTTCCGCAAGGTACGACAGCTGCTTGCTGACCGGAAGGTTTTAGAGGATGTAAAAGACTCCGAGACAAAGGAAGTTTTATGCCAGAAGGGCAAAAAACTTACGGAAAAGCATATAGAGAGAATCAAGAATGAGCATCTAATCGGTGTAAAGATAGCTGACTTTGATGTGAAAGAAAAAATAGGCATTGTAAACAATGAAGCAAACCAGTATGTACGCTACCTTGAGTCAAGGTATGATGAGCGTATTGACAGAGTTAAAAGAGGCGATGAGCTTCCGCCCGGAGTAAACAAGCTTGTTAAAGTATACATAGCCATGAAGCGCAAGCTGCAGATTGGCGATAAGATGGCCGGCAGGCACGGAAATAAAGGCGTAGTGGCAATGGTATTGCCCGATGAGGATATGCCGTATCTTCCTGACGGCACGCCTGTGGATATAGTTCTGAACCCGCTTGGAGTTCCTTCAAGAATGAATGTGGGGCAGATACTTGAAACACATCTGGGATGGGCGGCAAAGACGCTGGGCATTTATGTTGCAACGCCTGTATTTGAAGGAGCAAAAGAGGGTGATATAAAGGATATGCTGAAGAAAGCGGGACTCCCCGGCACAGGTCAGATAACACTTTGTGACGGCAGGACAGGCGAACCGTTCAAGAGGCCTGTGACTGTCGGATACATGTATATGCTGAAACTTCATCATCTTGTTGACGACAAGATGCATGCGCGCTCAATAGGGCCTTATTCACTGGTGACACAGCAGCCGCTCGGAGGAAAGGCGCAGTTCGGAGGCCAGAGGCTGGGTGAGATGGAGGTCTGGGCGCTGGAGGCATACGGCGCAGCCTATACACTGCAGGAATTCCTAACTGTAAAAAGTGATGATGTAACCGGCAGAACCCGTATGTATGAGGCAATAGTTAAGGGCGATGCGACTCTGGAGCCTGGCGTTCCTGAGTCTTTCCATGTATTAATAAAAGAACTCCAGAGCCTTGCGCTTGATGTAGAGCTTCTGGAGAAAAAAGGTAAGGGGGAATAGCTTGGCAGAGGAAACCTATACTATTTTTCAAAGGCCGAAAAATCCGACCGACTTTGAGGCGCTGAGAATTAAAATTGCCTCGCCTGAAAAAATAAGGGAGTGGTCTTACGGAGAGGTTAAGAAACCTGAGACGATAAACTATCGTACGTTCAAGCCTGAGCGTGACGGCCTTTTCTGTGCAAAAATCTTCGGCCCGATGAAGGACTGGGAGTGTATATGCGGAAAATACAAGAGAATGAAGCACAGGGGTATTGTATGCGATAAGTGCGGTGTTGAGGTAATACAGTCCAAGGTCAGAAGATACAGGCTCGGGCATATTGAACTTTCAACGCCGGTTGCGCACATCTGGTTCCTCAAAGGCGTGCCGAGCAGAATAGGCACATTGCTTGATATGACAATGCGGCACCTTGAAAAGGCGCTGTATTTTGAAAGCTATGTTGTGATTGACCGCGGGGATACAAAGCTTAAAGAGAAAGAACTTCTCACAGAAGACGAATATAAGAAAAAGAGCGCAGAGCTTGGGACCAGTTTCAAAGCAGGAATGGGCGCTGAAGCAATAAGGGAACTTCTCAGGAGAGTGGACCTTGATGTTCTAAGTAAAGAACTGAAGAATAAGATACGAGACGCCGTATCCATAGGCGTTAAAAAGAAACTCACCAAGAGGCTCAAGGTTGTCGAGTCTTTCAAGAATTCAGGGAACAAGCCGGAGTGGATGATAATGGATGTAATACCGGTTCTGCCGCCTGACCTCAGGCCCTTGGTGCCGCTTGAAGGCGGAAGGTTTGCGACATCAGACCTGAATGACCTTTACAGAAGGGTAATAAACAGAAACAACAGATTAAAAAGGCTGATGGAATTAAAGGCTCCAAGCGTAATCATAAAGAATGAGAAAAGGATGCTTCAGGAAGCGGTTGACGCCCTGTTTGATAATGGCAGGAGAGGCCGTGTATTGAAGACGGCAACGAAGAGGCCGTTGAAGTCTTTGAGTGACATGATAAAAGGAAAGCAGGGGCGTTTCCGCCAGAATCTTCTTGGAAAACGGGTTGACTATTCAGGCAGGTCTGTTATCGTAGTAGGCCCTGAACTTAAGCTTCACCAGTGCGGCCTTCCAAAGAGGATGGCGCTGGAACTCTTCAAACCTCTTGTGTTCAGTAGGCTTGAGGAGAAGGGTTTTGCTACCACAATAAAGGCTGCAAAAAAGCTTGTTGAACAAGAACAGCCTGAGATATGGGATGCGCTGGAAGAGGTTATAAGAGAACATCCTGTGCTTTTAAACCGCGCTCCTACCCTTCACAGGCTTGGTATACAGGCATTTGATCCTATTCTTGTTGAAGGCAAGGCAATAAAGCTTCATCCCTTGGTCTGTACAGCATTCAACGCTGATTTTGACGGTGACCAGATGGCAGTTCATGTGCCATTGTCGATAGAAGCGCAGATAGAGGCTCGGGTTCTGATGATGGCTGTTAACAATATCCTTTCGCCTGCAAACGGGAAACCGATACTTGTGCCTACGCAGGACATGGTTCTTGGAATATATTATCTGACGAAAGAGAAGACAGGCGCGAAGGGTGAGGGCAAGGTGTTTTCCGGGGCCGAGGACGTTAGAATTGCTTATGACGCAGGAGTCCTCGATGAACATGCAAGGATTAAGGTGAAGATGGACGGTCAGTTTGTTGACAGCACATGCGGAAGGGCGCTGTTCAGCGAGATAGTTCCGGAGGCAATTCCGTTTGCTTTTGTGAACAAGACGCTTACCAAGAAGGAACTCACAAAGATAATAGAATACTCCTATGCGAATGTCGGCAAGAGGGCAACTGTTGTGTTTCTTGATAATATTAAGAAACTCGGATTTGAGTATGCCACAAAGTCAGGGATGTCCATATGCATGGCGGATATGCATATACCATCCAAGAAGGCGGAACTTATAAGAGAAGCCGAGCATGAAGTTATTGACGTGCAGAAGCAGTATGGAGATGGGCTTATCACCCAGGGCGAGCGGTACAATAAGGTAATAGATATATGGGCTAATGTCACAGAAGAAATAGCCGATGAGATGATGAAGGAACTCGGCGCGGAAGACGGCAAGAAATTTTCAGAGGAAGACCTCAAGGAAAGAAGGTCATTTAACAGCATCTTTATGATGGCTGATTCAGGGGCCAGGGGAAGCACAGCGCAGATAAGGCAGCTTGCGGGCATGAGAGGCCTTATGGCGAAGCCTTCAGGCGAGATTATTGAAACGCCGATTACTGCAAACTTCAGGGAAGGCCTCACCCCGCTGCAGTACTTCATCTCTACTCATGGCGCAAGGAAAGGCCTTGCTGACACAGCTTTGAAAACAGCTAACTCAGGGTACCTTACGAGGAGGCTGGTTGATGTTGCACAGGATGTAATTATAATGGAGGAGGATTGCGGCACCAGTGACGGGATAGTTGTTACTTCCCTTATAGAGGGCGGCGAAATAATTCAGCCTCTGGAAGAAAGGATTCTGGGAAGGACCATTGCTGAAGACATAAAAGACCCGATATCAAAAGAGAAAATTGCAGGCAAGAATAGTGCGATAGATGAAGAACTGACCCAAAAAATAATAGATGCCGGAATAGACCGGGCAAAGATACGGTCTGTTCTTACCTGCCAGTCTATGTTTGGTGCTTGCGCGGCATGTTATGGAAGAGACCTTGCAAGGGGCGGGCATGTTGAACTCGGAGAAGCAGTAGGGGTCATAGCAGCCCAGTCCATAGGCGAACCGGGCACCCAGCTGACAATGAGGACGTTCCATATAGGCGGCGCAGCCTCAAAGATAGTTGAACAGACAGTGCTTGAGGCAAAGAACTCAGGTACGATTAAGTTTATAAATATAAACACAGTTAAAAACAGGGAAGGTTTGCTGGTTGTGATGAACAGAAACGTAAACATTGCTGTTGTAGATTCAAAGGGCAGGGAAAAAGAGAAATACCCTGTCGTCTATGGAGCAAAGCTTCTTGTCGGCAACGGGCAGAAGGTGGAAATCGGACAGAGGCTGGTTGAATGGGATCCTTATTCAACTCCGATACTGACAGAAGTAGGCGGAAGAATAGCCCTTGGCGATATTGCTGAGAACGTGACTATCAAGGAAGAAGTGGATGAGATGACAGGCCTTTCCCATAAGGTTATTATTGATTATCCCACCAACATGAGGCCCAGGATATCAATAAAGGATGAGCATGGCAAGGTAACGCTTAAGATTCCTTCGACAGGCAACCTTGCGCGGTATCTGCTGCCGGCAGGCGCGCATATACTCGTTGACAGAAACCAGATTGTTGCTCCGGGCGATATCCTTGCGAAGATGCCTCGTGAAACTACAAAGACAAAGGATATAACAGGCGGCCTTCCGAGGGTTGCGGAACTGTTTGAGGCCAGGCGGCCCAAAGAGCAGGCCATTGTTACGGAGATTGACGGCATGGTGGAATTCAAGGGCGCGCATAAAGGCATGAGGGTTGTTGTAGTTAAGGGAAGCAGCGAATCAAGAGAATACCTCATACCAAAGGGCAAACATGTCAGCGTTCATGAAGGAGACTGGGTCAAGGCAGGCGAGCCGTTAATGGATGGAGCGGTAAATCCGCACAGCATACTTGATATTCTGGGCCCCAGGGAACTCCAGAGATATCTTGTTGATGAGGTTCAGAAGGTTTATCGTCTGCAGGGCGTTTCTATAAACGATAAACACATTGAGGTTATTGTCAGGCAGATGATGAAGAAAGTAAGGATCGAAGACCCCGGAGACACAAACTTATTGATAGGAGAACAGGTGGACAGGGTGGTGTTCCAGGCAGAAAATGCAAAGATAAAAGGAAAAGGCAAAAAACCTGCGCAGGGCAAGCCGTTGCTTTTAGGCATAACCAAGGCGTCTCTCGCAACAGAGAGTTTTGTATCTGCAGCATCCTTTCAGGAAACCACAAGGGTTCTTACAGAGGCTGCTATAAACGGCTCTGTTGATGAACTCAGGGGACTGAAGGAAAATGTTATAATGGGTAGAGTTATTCCTGTGGGTACAGGTATAGCAAAATACCGGAACACATTTGTGAAGAGGGAAATACAGCAGTTATTTGCGTCTGCAGAATCTGCTCCTCCGGAAGAATAAAAAAAGTTAGGAGTTCGGAAGTTAAAAGTGAAAATACGCCGAACTCCTAACTAAACACTCCAAATATCGGGAAGGCTCTCAAATGAGAAGATTCAGAGAGACAATTCACCGCATGTCAGGATTAACTTTTAAAAAATAAAAAACCAGCGGTAAACTAATAATGGGGAGGGTTGCAGATGGCAGATGAACATTCTTTTGACATAGTAAGCAAGGTTGACATGCAGGAGGTATTAAATTCTATTCAGCAGGCGACAAAAGAGATTGGCCAGAGGTTTGATTTCAAGGGGAGCAAGAGCAGCATAGATTTCAGCAAAGAAAATGCAGAGATTACCCTAATCTCTGATGATGAGCAGAAGATGAAGAGCGTCGTCGACATACTCCAGTCAAAGCTCGTGAAGCGCGGTGTATCCCTTAAATCCCTTGAGTACGGCAAGATTGAGCCTGCGGCTAGTAGCACGGTAAGGCAGGTTATAAAGCTTCAGCAGGGGATAGCGCAGGAAAAGGCAAAGGAGATTGCTAAGATTATCAAGGATTCAAAGATGAAGGTTCAGGCAGAGATTCAGAAAGACCAGCTCCGCATCCGCGCCAAAAAGATAGACGACCTGCAATTAGTCATTACAATGCTCAAAGGTAAAGATTTCGGGATACATATGGAGTTTGTGAATTACAGGTGAGATATTAATTTGTCTGTAAAAAATAGGGTTACGGATTTCTACACGTACTCCGCGCCTGTGAAGGATTTTATTTCTTTAACAAAATTCCCAAGTATGATATATTATCGCCATGAAACATAAATAAGAGCTTGATAATTAATAGTCGGTTACAAATGAAAATAATGACTTGGTGGAATTCTCCAGATTTTATATCGCTTGCCAGCACCATTGCACAAATATTAGGTGCGGTCGTTGGAATAATAATTGTAACTTTGGGCATTCGCTCTTCTCAGCTCCAAGATATTGAGCAGCAACGTTCAAAGCTAAATATAGAGAACTCGAAGGTAGAGGCAGCGCGAGCTAACGAACGGGCCGCTGTGCTTGAAAAGGAAGCGGCTGTAGCAAGGCTGGAATTGGAAGTCCTCAAGGAAAAACAGGCTCCGTGGATCTTCTCTAATGAACAGCGCCGACTATTCAAAGACAGTTTAAAGAAATCGATTAAAACCAAGATTTCCCTGAGTTATGCGGATTCTGATCTACCACGTAGTGCCGACTTTGCTATGTCATTGAGACCCATTTTTCAAGAGGCCGGATATGAGGTTGACAGCGAAATCGGTCTATTTATGAATGCGAAGGCAACTCCACTGGAGGGGGTTCTAATTGAGTTTAGAGATGAGGCGGACAGAGAAAAGAGCCTCCAGCTTGTTTCAGCCTTCCTCAAGGTTGGTATCCCATGCAAATGGTACAAGGATAAGCCGGACGAGGCAAAGTTGCTTCCGTGGCTATCGGGCGTTATAACAGTCAGCGTAGGAAACAAGCCTAAGTGAAATCGAAATCATGCTACGGAGCCAATGCAGCCTTGCGTGGCTAAGGCGAACGTTAATTCCCAATCGAAACATTCAATCATGTCGTCTATTCAAGAAATGAGGACTTCTGTGAGAAATCTGCGACAATTCGAAAGAATGAGGCTTACGGATAAGCAGCTTGCCATCATCAATCGTACAAGAAGTATTTTCCCCATTGACCAATAGTAACTAATATGTTACCATTAAGCCAGATGACAAAATTGAAGATTGCTGAGTATATAACTGATGGGCATTCATTATTTGAGAAATGGTTTTCAGGCCTTGATGCAAATACTGCTGCAAAGGTTGCTTCCGCTTTATATAGAATGGAGCAGGGTAATTTATCAAATGTTAAATCAGCAGGGAAGGGCGTATTGGAATACAAAATTGATTTTGGGCCCGGGTACAGAATCTATTTCGGAATGGAGGGCAATGAACTGATTATATTGCTTGGAGGAGGCTCAAAAAAGACACAAGACAAAGACATTAAGAAGGCTCATGCGCTTTGGTTTCAATACAAGGCAAATAAAAAGGCTAAACATTAAGGAGGTTGTATGGCAATAACAAGAAGATTTCGTGAGACAATTTTTAAAAGAGTTGAAAAGGACTCCAAATTCCGCAGGCAGATGCTGATCGAGGCTGTTAATGAACTTCTCATCGGAGACCTTGAAGCAGGCAAGGCGATTCTTCGTGACTACATTAACGCAACGATTACTTTTCAGGGACTCGCAGGAAAGCTGAAAAAATCCAGCAAAAGTATTCATCGTATGCTTGGTCCTAATGGAAATCCGCGCGCTGAAAATATCATTGAAATTATTAAGATACTTCAAATGCATGAACGGATTTCCCTTCATGTGAGGGCAGAACTTTTAGCAGCGTGATTTTGATAATTAAAAGGAGTGTTATAAAACTTCTCTAAAACTGCCTTAAAAATCTCAGGTCGTTTTCAAAGAAAAGCCTGATGTCGTCAATCCCATATTTGAGCATGGTTATTCTCTCCACGCCCATGCCGAATGCAAAGCCGGTGAAGATTTCCGGATTGTATCCGACCATCTCAAAAACCCGCGGGTTTACCATGCCGGCTCCGAGTATCTCAAGCCATCCTGTTCCCTTGCACACCTGACAGCCCCTGCCTTCGCAGAATATGCATCCTATATCAACCTCTGCCGAAGGCTCTGTGAAAGGGAAAAAGCTCGGCCTGAACCTTACAGGAGTCTCAGGGCTGAACATCCTGTGGATGAATGTTTCAAGCACGCCTTTGAGGTCGCTGAAAGAGATATCCGTATCAACCATCAAGCCCTCAACCTGATGAAACATGGGTGTATGGGAAACATCAGCGTCGCACCTGTAAACCTTGCCCGGTGCAATGAATCTCAGAGGCGGTTTCTTTTTTTCCATGGTCCTTATCTGAACAGGAGAGGTGTGGGTCCTCAGCATCACGTCGTCCGTGATGTAGAATGTATCCTGCATGTCCCGTGCAGGGTGGTCTTTCGGCATGTTCAATGCTTCAAAGTTATAGTAATCAAGCTCAACCTGCGGTCCCTCTTCAATGCCAAAACCCATTGAAACAAAAATATCTTCAATCTCCCTAAGAACTTTATTTATCGGGTGTTCCCTGCCTGCAGGTGTGTATTTTCCGGGAAGTGTTACATCTATAGTCTCTGATGAGAGTCTCTTCTTAAGGTCTGCATTGCCCATAGCAGATTCTTTTGAGGCGATCTCGTTTTCAACGAATCCTTTAAGCTCATTTACCACTTTCCCAAAAGGCCGTTTTTCTTCAGCGGGTATTGTAGAAAGGTTTTTAAGCAGAGCTGTCAGCAGTCCCTTTTTCCCGAGGTATTTAATCCGCACCTGCTGAAGCTCAACTGTAGACGCAGCCTTAGCTAATTCACTGAGAAACGCCTTTTTGAAAGAGTCTGTGTCAAGCATTTGGTGAGCTGCCGCCTCTTTTATGCAGCAAGCTTTTTCTTAACGGACTCTGTGAGTTCGCTGAAGGCCTTTGGATCATTGTAAGCCATATCAGCCAATGCTTTCCTGTTTAGAGCAATCTTTGCCTTTTTGACCCCTGCAATAAATTGACTGTAAGTCAAACCTGCTGCCCTGACAGCCGCATTGATCCTTATAATCCAGAGAGACCTGAACTCGCGTTTTTTTACCTTGCGGTCCCTGTAAGCATATTGCAGCGCCTTGTCAACCGCTTCTGTTGCTATCCTGAATAGACGGCTCTTTGCGCTATAATAGCCCTTTGCCTGTTCAAGAACTTTCTTTCTTCTCTGTCTTGTTTTAAATCCACCTTTAGCCCTTGGCATTTTAATCCTCCCTCTCTGTAAGTGAAAAGTTAGAAGTTAAAAGTGAAAAGTTTAAAACTCTCAACTCATAACTTTCAACTCTTAACTTTATCTACATATATGGTAAAAGTTTTTTTATTTTGCTGTGCTCTGCTTTTGAAACGAGAGTCGCAGTCCTAAGCTTTCTTGTTCTTTTTGAGGGCTTGCCTGTAAGGATGTGGCTCTTATAAGCCTTGCTCCTCTTTATTTTCCCTGTGCCTGTAACCTTAAATCTCTTTGCCGCCCCTCTATGCGTTTTAATCTTTGGCATATTAATCCTCCTGTTTTTAGCATTGAGCGTGAAGCGTTATAGCGCCATAACGCGAAGAACGCTATAACGATTTTATTTGCTGCTCGGCCCAAGCACCATGGTAATATGATTACCTTCAAGTTTTTGCTTCATCTCTATATTAAACTTGCCGGGCAGCATCTGGGTCAACCTTTCGAAAACCATCAATCCAAGCTCCGGCCTTGCCATCTCTCTTCCCCTGAAGAACATCATCACCTTAGCCTTATGCCCTTCATCCAGAAAACGCCGTATATTCCTTACTTTCAACTCCAGATCGTGTATGCCTATCTGAGGCCTTATCTTTATCTCTTTTATGTCAATCTTTTTGCTCGGAGCCTGTTTTTTGCTCATCTGGTATTTATATTTACCAAAATCAAGCAGTTTGCATACCGGAGGATTTGCCTCAGGCGATACCTCCACCAGATCAAGTTCTTTTTGGTCAGCAAGTTCTAAAGCCTCTCTGACAGAAACAATCCCTGCCTGGTTGCCATCAGCGTCAATAAGCCTGACTTCCTTTGCCCTTATCTGTTCGTTTACCCTTATGTGTTTGCTTATACTTTCACCTCCGTTTTTATTTGTGAAACATAACGCCTTATGCGTACTGAATTATATACATTATATATTTAATGCCTGCTTCCTATTTCAGTCTTTATTATCTCTATAAGCTCGTCTATTGTAAACGGGCCCATGTTTTCACCATTGCGCTTTCTTACCGTCAGCTTGTTCTCAGCTGATTCTTTGTCGCCTATTATAACTAAATAAGGCACTTTTCTGATAGTGGCTTCTCTTATTTTATATCCGATTTTTTCGTTTTCAAGATTGGCCTCAATCCTGATACCGTTAAGCTTTAAGGCATCAGCAGTTTTTAGCGCATAAGCGGAATGTCTTTCTGAAATTGTGAGTATTCCAATCTGAACGGGCGCAAGCCATAATGGGAATGCACCGGCGTAATGCTCTATGAGAATTCCGAAAAACCTTTCAAGCGAGCCCATAAGGGCGCGGTGGATCATTATAGGCCTGTGGTCTTTCCCGTCGCTTCCCCTGTAAGTAACATCAAACCTCTCCGGGTTGTTAAAGTCAACCTGAATTGTGCTGCACTGCCAGGACCTGTTCAATGAGTCTTTTATCTTTATGTCGATCTTCGGGCCGTAAAAAACGCCTTCGCCCGGGTCTACCCGGTATGACAGCCCTTTTTTATCAAGCGCCTGTTTCAGTGCGTTTGTTGAGCTTTCCCAGTTTTCAAGTGTCCCGACATATTTCTCGGGCCTGGTTGAAAGGTAAACATCATATGAATCAAAGCCGAATGTCTTAAGAATAAAAAGCGTGAAGTCCAGGATGCTCGATATCTCGCTTTCTATCTGGTCTTCCCTACAGAATATGTGCGCGTCATCCTGTGTAAAACCTCTGACCCTCAAGAGTCCGTGAAGCACGCCTGAACGCTCATATCTGTAAACTGTTCCAAGCTCTGCATACCTGATTGGAAGTTCCCTGTAACTTCTGAGAGAACTTTTGTAGATGCTTGTATGGAACGGACAGTTCATTGGTTTGAGTTCATATTCTATGCCATCTATTTCCATCGGTGAATACATATTTTCTCTGTAGAAATCAAGATGCCCGCTCCTCTGCCAGAGGTTAAGCTTTGCTATGTGCGGTGAATAGAGGAGATTATAACCGGCTTTGTAATGTTCATCTCTCCAGAAATCTTCTATGGTTTTTCTTATAATTGCGCCGTTAGGATGCCAGAGGATTAATCCCGGCCCGATATCTTCGCTGATGCTGAAAAGGTCCAGTTCTTTGCCGAGTTTTCTATGGTCTCTTTTCTTGACCTCTTCAAGAAAGACAAGGTAATCCTTTAGAGACTTTTCATCAGCAAATGCAGTTCCGTATATCCGTTGTAACATCTTGTTCTTTTCGCTTCCGCGCCAGTATGCGCCGGCAATGCTGAGCAGCTTGAACGCCTTAATAAACCCCGTTGCCGGAACGTGGGGGCCCCTGCACAGATCAACAAATCCTCCCTCTTCATATACGGATACTTTATCATCCGCAATCTCCGAGAGAAGCTCTACCTTGTAATCCTCGCCCATCTTTTTAAACAACACTATCGCATCTTTTCTTGGTAGAGTTTTTCTTGTAAACTGGTTATCTTTTTTTATTAGTTCTTTCATTTTGTTTTCTATCAAAACAAGGTCTTCCGGTGTAAACGGCCGGTCTATATCAAAATCGTAATAAAAACCCTCGTCCGTTGCCGGGCCTATTGCGAGTTTAACGGCAGGAAATATTTCTTTTACAGCATGCGCCATGATGTGTGAGGCGCTGTGCCTGTAAATCTCCCTTCCTTCGGGCGAGTTAAAGTTGACAGCGTTAATTTTAATCTTAATCTCCTTTAAAATTCAAAACAAGTCTATAGTGAAAATCAGTGAATAATATACAAGAACTATATAGTTACAGTCAATAAATGGGGAGTGTTGTTCTTTTAGAACTTCCCAGAGAGTCCCAATAAATAAAAAAGGGAAACAGAGATTCTGTGTCCCCCTTTTATTTTATTGTTTTATGGAAGACCCTACATTTCCTTAAGAGTAACTGCCCCTGTTGGACAGACGCTTACACAGGTTTCACAACCCTCGCATAGGTCTGCCTGATAAGGGTCTGCCTTTCCGCCCTCCATCTTAAATACTGCAACAGGACAATTGTTAACGCATTCCTCGCATCCTTCGCACTTATCCGCATCTACTGTTACAAGCCACATTAAAACTTCACCTCCTTAACAAATTTTGGTTGTTCAAAACTTTCTTTTATTGGTCTTCTTGAATTGGGAGAACCCTTGTAATAATAAAATAAAATCGGATAAAAAATCCACCAGTTTTTATAGGTATGTCAAATTAAAAGGGCTTCTTTTATTCAAAGAAGCCCTTTTAATGAGGTCATAGTGAGAATGCTTTTCAGTGCTCTATCTCAACGCCTGCTGTTTCTTCCCTCACTGTTATTGCAATCTTATAAAGTATTGTTAACACCAGAAATCCTGCAGCCCACACCCCAATTGAAATCAGTGTCTCAGGAAGCGTTGGCCAGTACTCTGTTACCGTCTCGAACATGTTAGGAACAAATCCGCCGATGATGAGGCCGAATCCCTTGTCAATCCACAGTGATATAAAGACCATAGCGCTGGCTATGGCAAGGGTTGATTCATTCCTCCTTACGGCAGGGAATATCAGAAGAGCAATTGAGGCAATAGCCAGTATCACTGAGGTCCACATAAGCGGAACAAGTTTTGCGTGGCCGTCTAATCCGGTAAAGAGGTATTTAAACGGATGTATATGTCCGGGTATTCCGCTGTAGAATGCCGTGAAGAACTCAAGGCCTAAGAAAAACACATTTGTTATCATGAAGTATGTGACAATCTTGCCGAGCGTCTGTATAGCTTCTTTTCCGGGGTCAAATTTGGTTGTCTTCCTGATAATGAGAGCAAGGATTATAAGCAGAGCCGGGCCTCCTGAAAATGCCGATGCAAGGAATCGTGCAGCCATGATTGCAGTCAGCCAGAAGTGCCTTCCCGGAATTCCTGCATAGAGAAATGCGGTGACTGTGTGGATTAAGGGCGCCCATGCTATTGAAATATAAATTAATGGTTTAACCCATTTCGGAGGAGCAATGTCTTTCTTGTCTGAGCCAAG
>JACPZK010000014.1 GCA_016195565.1 Nitrospirota bacterium
CCTATAGGCCGCATGAGGCGCTGGGATATGATATCCCGGCTAATTATTATAAACTTGAAAATCTGGTGGGACTAACTTTAAACTCGAAATAGTTGTTCCGAAAAAGTCGAGCAGGACAGTTTACCAATGAGAGATAATACTTTGTATTCTGTAGTGCTTGCTTTCTTGCTCTTGCGAATCTTTCAGCGATTTCACTATAGTAATTTTCAATGTCGGCATCTTTCTCAATTACCTTGTCTAAAATATCCTCGGCTGAAAATTCAAAAAGCCCGATGCTATTTTCATATTTTTCTTTTGCTTTGAAGTCCTTTGTAAAAAGGTCTTTAACAGCAAGGCGGTTTAATCCTTGTTTTTTTGCTTCCTGATAATTGTCAATTAAAAATTGTTTCAGATCTTGTTCTGATTCTGTAGGTGCTTCATAAGTTTTACAAGCCATTTCAGAAATCAAATACCTGTCAAGTTTTGGAATATCTTCAAAGTCCAAAGCTTGTCCTCTACTTATAATCGTTTCAGTTTTGAAACGCCTGCTTTCAAAAAATTTGATCAGATCTTTTTCATTTTTTGTATTGAGGTGGTTAAAACCGTTGGTGATGTTACCGTAATAAAGAAGTGCATCCGTGTAAATTCGCCGCAAGCCCCAACGCAAATGTTGTAATGATGTGATTTCCTCCTTGCCGATAAATTCTTCTTCAAAGTCGTCTAACTTTTCAACTTGGTATGGGTGTTTGTCGGGCTTGGTAAGCCAATAGTATTTAAAAAAACTAAAGGAAATACCTGTCAGACCGGAAATAATTAAAAGCTGATTAAGCTGAACCTTACTCAAGTGTTGGCTATCAATATTTTTAAGCCGTTCGAAAACTTCCTCTTTTCCTTCCTCGCTGAAAATACATTCCAGCCCATCGCTTTCATGATTAGAAAAGAGAGAAAAGTATTCTATGATTTGTTCTTTATTCATTACTTTGTACTGAGATCAGGTCGTGCCACATCCCCACCCCCCCATTTTCCCTCTCAATCATACCCCTTCAAGCGCAGGAATTTCAAGAGAAGGAAAATACGGTAAGGGGGACTTCTATAATAAGGCTTAACGTCCCGCTTCCCTGCCATGATTATGGCAGTTCAGAAAAATTACTGCCGTGAGAGTCTGAATAGCAACTTTTTGACCAGCACTATGCTTTCCTTTATGGGTATAACATCTGTTTCTATCGTCAATTCAGGTTTTTTCGGCTCTTCATAAGGCACGTTTATGCCGGGCACAGGCCAGCCCTTTGCGCCTTTTTTGTAGATGCCTTTCGGAGCCTTATGGGTATAAACCCTTTTTCGCTCCCTTTTCATAGCGACTTCCAGCGGGCATTTAAGATATATCTCTGCATATTTCGGGATTAACCTTCTTGCAAGGGTCCTCCACCTCCTAAGGTTTCCTGTAGCATCTATAATCACATTATGTCCCCGTCCTGTCATTATCTTTGCGAGATATACGAGGGAGCGGTAAACAATGTTCCTCTCAAGACCTGAATAAGCCGGCTTTGGCGTTACAATCTTTCTGAACGCATCCATCCTTAATATGATAAATTTTGGATAGAGTTTTTTAATTTCATCGGCGAGTGTGCTCTTCCCGCTCCCCGGAAGCCCCGTTATCCATAAAGCAAGGCCCTTCATGTAATAAGTTTAATACCAAAGGAGAAATATGGCAATTCAATAATCCCGTGTGGTATCATATCTCATCTTTTTTATTTTTCTTCCAAGAATATGGCTGAAATTATCCCTTTCAAGGGAGTCCTCTACAATATGTCTAAGGTTTCAGGGGAGGATGTAATGGCCCCTCCTTACGATATTATTGCGCCTGAATACAAAGAAAAACTCTACGGCAAAAGCCCTTATAACAGTGTAAGGATTGATTTCGGCAAGGCACTGGAGGGCGATAACGACTCACATAATAAGTACACAAGGGCTTCAGGCTATCTCAATTCATGGCTGAAAGATGGAATTCTGCATGGGAGTAAAGCTCCTGCTTTTTACGGTTACGAGATAGAGTACAGGGTTAAAGAAAAGCCTAAAAAACTTAGAGGTTTTTTCAGCCTCGTACGTCTTGAAGAACTCGGCAGGGGCGTATATCCGCATGAATGCACGCACTCAAAACCAAAGGCTGACAGGCTGAACCTTTTAAGAACATGCATGGCAAATATAAGCCCGATTTTTTCGCTTTATAACAGTCCCGGGAAAAAGGCATCCGAAATAATAAACAGGGTTATGCTCCTGAAGCCATATATGGAGGCGAAAGATTCTGACGGCGCAGTCCACAGGCTGTGGGTTGTTGACGCTGAAGAAGATATTGAAACAATCCGGAATGACCTGAAAGGGAAACCGGTATTTATAGCTGACGGCCATCACAGATATGAGACAGCGCTTGAATTCCAGAGAGAGATGAACAAAAGTCAGGAGAAAAACTCTGAACTCCAAACTCTGAACTCCAAACTTAAACCCTGGGATTATGTTCTTATGTTTCTTGCCAATATGTCAGATGAAGGGCTGACAATACTTCCCGCGCACAGGCTTGTTAAAAATCTGCCTGAGAACTCTCTTGATATCCTGTCACAACATTTTACGGTAGAAATTCTCTCAGCACAGGATGACATTACAGGGGCATTATCCGGATATGAACACGCTATCGGCTTCTGTCATCGCAATAGTGATAACCTGTATTTGCTCAGGCATAAAGGGCATAAAGGCGCCGGGCTTGAAAACATAAATCCCGCATTAAAAGAACTTGATGTTACCATACTACATGAACTAATATTTAAGAAACTGCTTAATATTACCGAGGTAACATACGAGATGGACACAGCGGAAACAAGGGAGATGGTCAGAAAGGGGATTTATGATGCGGCATTTTTCCTGAATCCTACAGGAGTTAAGGATGTTGAAAGGGTTGCCCTTTCAGGCGAAAGGATGCCGCCAAAATCCACATATTTTTATCCCAAGCTTTTAACAGGCATGGTTATGTATAAATTCAATGAATAGCTTACGGAACAGATAGTTCACTGTTCACTGTTCACGGCAAAAGAAGTATTTCTGTGAACTGTCAGCTGTGAACTTTTAAAAAAGGAGGATTTTTTATGTCGGTTAAAGTAGCGATTAACGGATTCGGAAGAATTGGAAGGGTTTTTTTAAGGGCAAGCGCGTCATGCAAGGATTTTGATATTGTTGCAATAAATGACCTCACAGACGCAAAGACCCTTGCGCACCTGCTTAAATATGACTCTGTGCACGGGATATTTAATGCGGATGTAAAAGCCACTGACAGCGGCATAAGCGTCAACGGAAAGGAAATAAAAATCCTTGCTGTCACAGAGCCTGAGAAACTTCCATGGAAAAGTCTCGGCGTTGATGTTGTCCTTGAATCAACAGGAAGATTTACAGACAGGGCGTCCGCCTCAAAACATCTTGATGCAGGAGCGAAGTGGGTAATAATATCAGCGCCTGCAAAAGACCCTGATGTTACGGTATGTCTTGGAGTAAACGAAGAAACGCTGGACCCTTCAAAGCACAAAGTAATCTCCAATGCATCTTGCACAACGAACTGTCTTGCTCCTGTGGCAAAGGTGCTGCATCAGGAATTCGGCATAGTGAGAGGCTTGATGACAACAATACATTCGTATACAAATGACCAGCGTATTCTTGACCTCCCGCATAAAGATTTAAGAAGGGCAAGGGCTGCTGCAATGTCAATGATACCGACTACAACCGGCGCTGCAAAGGCAGTGGGACTTGTCTTGCCTGAACTAAAAGGCAAGCTTGACGGCATGTCAATAAGAGTTCCGACCCCCAATGTATCTGTTATAGACCTTGTGGCTGAACTCAAAAAAGATGCGACTGTAGAGGAAGTGAATGCAGCCCTGAAAAAGGCGGCTGAAGGAAAGATGAAGGGGATTCTTCAATATACAGAAGAGCCTGTTGTATCAATAGACTTTAACGGCAATGCCCATTCTTCTATTGTTGACGCCTCTGTTACAAAAGTTCTGGAAGGCAGGATGGTAAAAATCATAGCATGGTATGATAATGAGACAGGTTACAGTTCGCGGGTGCGCGACCTGATAATCTATCTCACAAAGAGGAGTTAGTCTGCAATGGCAAGAAAGAATAATAGTCATAGTCATGTCCCGATTAAGGATGTCCTGAACAAACTTACAATTGAAGAGCTGAACATTAAAGGCAAGAGGGTTTTTATAAGGGCGGACTTTAATGTGCCGCTTGATGACAACCTTACCATAACCGATGACGGCAGGATTCGTTCCACTCTGCCTTCAATAGATTATGCGATAGACGAAGGGGCCAAGGTTATACTTGCTTCCCATCTTGGAAGGCCCAAAGGGAAGGCAGACCCCAGATTTACCCTTGCGCCGGTTGCAAAGAGGCTGCAGAGGCTTCTTGGCAAGGAGGTTATCTTTGCGCCTGACTGCATAGGGCCGCAGGTAGAAAGCATTGTTTCAAAGATGAAGGAAGGCGATGTCCTTCTTCTGGAGAATCTCAGGTTCCATCCCGGCGAAGAAAGAAACGATGAAGAATTTGCCAGGGCGCTTGCAAGGCTTGCCGACTATTATGTTAACGATGCATTTGGAGCAGCGCACAGAGCGCACGCATCAGTGGTCGGCATCACAAAGTTTCTGCCTTCAGCGGCAGGTTTCCTGATGAGAAAGGAAATAGAATATCTTAAGGGGACCGTGCACAATCCTGTGAGGCCGTTTGTTGCCATACTCGGAGGCGCAAAGGTCTCAGGCAAGATAGGCGTTCTTGAAAATCTTGTTGATAAGGTTGACAAGGTGATAATTGGCGGCGGAATGGCATACACTTTTATTAAGGCAATGGGATACGAAGTTGGAGACTCGCTTGTGGAAACAGAGATGCTTGAATTTGCAGAGATGATAAGAAAAAAACTGGTAAAAAATAATGTTAAGTTTTATCTTCCTGTTGACAGTGTAATAGCGCAGAGCATGGAGGCCGGCTCCGAGACAAAACTGGTGACTACGCAGGAAATTCCAAAAGGCTGGAGGGCGCTTGATATAGGCCCGGCGTCTGTCAAGCTTTTCTCCGAGGCGTTGCAGGATGCAAAGACAATAATATGGAACGGCCCTATGGGTGTTTTTGAGATAGATGCATTCTCAAGGGGCACTTTCGGCATTGCCCATTCAGTGGCTGATGCATATGCTCTCACAATAGTCGGCGGAGGAGACACGGACCTCGCAGTGCACAAGGCTGGTGTATCCGATGCGATATCTTTCATATCAACAGGCGGCGGAGCATCGCTTCAGCTGCTTGAGGGCAATGAACTGCCGGGCATCGCAGCGCTGACGGACAGGAAAGAGGAGTAGAGGGCGATTAGCTCAGTGGTAGAGCGCTTCCTTCACACGGAAGAGGCCGTGGGTTCGATACCCTCATCGCCCACCATTTTGAAATCAAGGAGGAGGGTCTCTCACCTTATCGCCTCCGGTAGCCTATCCCCTGAAAATTGTTATACCGGTATTTCCAGTAAAATTTTATCGTAATTCACTACTGGCGTTGTCTTCTCCCTGCCGTTAGATTTGCCTTTTTCGATCTCTATAAGCCCCAGTTCTGCAAGGTAATGGACATCATCAGAGACATTCTTTGTGTCCCTTTTCAGTATCTTTGCAAGCTCGTAGATAGAACCGGGATGGTATTTCTTGATGATCTTCAAAATTTTCAATCGTTCATCTGTAATAAACTTTCTCATGGCTTTTAAAGATTCAAAAGAAATGGTTGAGCGGTTCTTTACGCTCCCGCCTTTCGCAATTTTTTTCAAATCTCTCTTTACCTCTGAGATAAACTCACCCTCGGTTTGTATCTCAAGACGGACATTCTTAACCTTCATTTCTAAACCTCCTTACATCGTCAAAAAAATTTTCTATCAGTTCATCCGTACCCCTGAAGGCATATTGATATTCCCGGCCTTTATAATGTTTATGATCACCCTTGTATTCAGCATTATCATATCCGATAACCCTTTTTCCATCTCTTATCAGAGCCAATGAGTATTTAAAGCCATGTGGTTTATCTGTGGTTTTTCCTACCTTCCAAATCTTGATTTCTGCAATATCTCCGTTTTCATAAGCCCTTTTGAACTTATAATAAGGTTCCGCCTTCATATAGGTTATTATATACCTCCCATAGATAGTATTTCAATATAAAATAAAAATACTCTCTTTTTATTTATCCTGTTTTTCAACATGACAAATAAAGATCCTGCCCTGTGATAATACAAGGCAGGGTGATATTTGTTTTACCTTCTTAAAGATTTACCCTTTATATTTTGTGCTGTTAATCTGTAGCATTCCCTTAGACAGGACTCTCCAATATCCTGAGATAAGAACATCTTATAAACAGATTTTCTTAAAGTTTTTGAGAGGCTCTTTGTTTCAGTGTTGCTTAACCCCTCCCTGCCTCTTTCCCCTTGATGCACTAAAATGGTAATTCTTGCGAAGGTTTAGAAAAATCTGGGAAATGCAAGGTTTGTTCCGGTATTCCTTCACACGGAAGAGGCCGTGGGTTCGATACCCCCATCGCCTACCATTTTGAAATCGGCAATCTATTGCCTCTGTTTCTTGAATGTCTTTAAAGCATCAGGGTCAAACACGATATTCTTGCCGATCCTATTGTGTTTCAGGATGCCATCCCTTACCCATCTTCTAACCGTTATCTCTGCAACTTCAAGATATTCTGACGCCTCTTTGATGGTAAAAGGAGACTGCTTTATATCACTGAACACGTCTGCATGGGTATAATGTTCTTTTTCAAAACCAACCCTTGCAATAATAGAAAAGAGCCTTTCCCTTTCTCTTATCGGCATATCAAGGATTTCCTTATAAACCTTTCTTGCTGTTATCATGGTGATTAGACCTCCCTTAGATATTGCTTAAGTTCACGATAGAAATTTTCATGAGTTCCTATCATGTAAAATGTTATCGTATTGCCTTCTGTTTTATAGGCGATTAAATATTCCTGTCGCTGAAACTTAAATTTATGCACTCTTAATCCAGATAAGTCGCCTTTTTTAGCCTCTCCCGTATCAGGACTGTTTATAACCCCTTCAACTTCATCTTCAATTGCCAACTGAAAAGCCCTGGATTGCTTTTTAACAAACTTCTTAAATGGCGGTTTATATAAACTATCCATGATTAGTTTAATGATAATTTATTTTATCATGCTTGTCAATAAAAACGCTGCCTTGAGGCATTATATAGTAGACTGGCAAAAAAATAAGGGAAAGGGCATTACCGCCCTTTGCCCCATTAAAAATCAGGATGGTTAAACTTTAAAGATGTGCCTGCATTTTGTGCGTGGGCTACAGGTGTTTAACGCCTTCAGTCTCTATAATTTTGCAACGCCTCTGGCTAACAGTTCTAAAGCTTTTTTTATAAGCTGAATGTCTTGAGGCGGGAATTGATGAAATATCTCTTTTTCATGGGGGAAGCATTCACTTACATGTATGCCTAAAGCCTTTGCTATCTGAATCAAAGAATTTAAACTTGGGTTAACCTCTCCTCTTTCTATCTCACCGATAAATTTATAGCTTATCCCTGATTTTTCGCCTAACTCTTCTTGCGTTAACCCCCTCAATTTTCTCAGAGTCCTTATTCTTTTACCTAATTCTATTGGGATATTGCTGTTCATGGGTTAGCTCCTAAAGAATTACAGGAATTATATGTTGTTTTCTGGCTGCTATAAACCCAGTATATGTGAAAATTACCTTGACAGTAACACCAATATGTGTTATTTTCCTCGTAAATCTACAGTGAATCGGTGATGCAAGAAAAACATGCGATTGAAGATTTTCACGGCTACTGTAATATTTTCTTTGTGTTTTTGCCACGAGGTTTTAGGAAGCGAGATGGGTGACAAAAAAGAACTAATCGGTGCGGCGGTAGAATCGGATAACAGGTTTACGCATCAGGCTCGAATGCTCCAAGGATGGTATAGAGCTTTTGTCCTGAAAATTCCGCAAGGCATCGGTCCGACAAAAAATAGCAAACGTCTACTGCCAAATATGATCCCTTATCAACCCCGGGGAAATCCACCCTATAACTTCTTGACCCCGTCAATATATCAATATGCCATGGAGCGATTACAACGCAAAGACATCGGAGGGACTATTGAAGAGTTCAGGTTGTTTCACAATATGCTTTCCAGTCAGCCGATGGCATTCAACCTCTTTGCGCCGCTTGCTCAAAATTTAGACTTGGCGACTAGGGTTTTTCAGTCCATCTATCCTGATATTCGCAGTGTTACGGAAATTATCATAGAATACGCCCCTCTTCCGGTAAATGAGTATCTCGGAGACAAAACAGCGTTTGATGTGTTTGTTGCTTATCGCAACGAGTCTAATAAACGAGGGTTTATCGGAATAGAAATGAAATATACTGAGACGTTTTCGCCTACAGAATACGTAACCCCCCGTTATCAGGAATTGACGAATTCTTCATCATCACCCTTTTCTAAAGGCCCCGATCTCCTTAAGAAATATAATCAATTATGGAGGAATACCCTTCTTGCTTATTCGATGCTGGTGCATCCCAAATCTGTGTATCAGCAAGGTCACACTTTACTGGTTTACATGAAAGAGGACGAGGCTGTCGATCAAATGCTTCCCGGCTTTCGTGATTGTCTTAAAAAGCATCAGAGTTGGATTAGGGCTATGGATGTGCGAGAGTTTATTAAGGTCTTGCAAAAACTATCACTATCGCAAGACGAACAGAAATGGGTAGATGATTTTACAATCAGGTATCTTCGATTTGATATTGTTAAAGATTTATAAGGGTTTTTAAATTAAATGCATACACTAAGCCACAAAGGAGGCAAACATGTCTTTTCAGTGTCCTCATTGCTCAGTAGTTGCGAAATCGGAAGGAGGTCTACAAAAACATATTGCTTCCGCTCATGTTGAAAGAGCGGAAGATGAAATTTTGATAGACGGACGGAAACGAGTCAAAACGATTCAAGATGAATTTTCAAAGCTCTACCCATTCTTAGGGATTCATTTTTTTACAGAAGAGGAAATCCAGAAAGCCAAAAAGGGTGAAAATATCTCTCCGCTTGATGGGGAGCTAAGTTTATCTAAAGTTCGTACCATTAAAGGCTCCACAAACAGTGATTTCAAAGTGACCAGCCGAATGTTTGGCGAGACATTAGAGACAAATTTTCGCAAGGAATTTGGTTTACAAATTCAAATTTGCATACAGAAAGAAGATAAGAGTTTTTACACATCAGGAGATATGGATAGAATGCCATTAAAAGATCTCAATACTTGGTGCGAAGAAAAGGGTTATCAAAAATGGAGCTATGCCGCTTGGAGAAAATAAGAGTCTATGGGCGCTGTTGATATATCAACAGTTAGAATTGACAATTTTTAAAACAAGGAGGAATTATGGCAGACGGTTACAAATGTCCTTATTGCGACACGGTAGCAAAATCCAAGCAGGGATTTGAAAAACATGCTAAGGGCGCGCATCCGACAGAAAAGTATTTCATTTGCCCTGACTGCACGATTGTTGCAAAATCAGAGCAAGGGTTGAAGAAACACCGCGCAGGGGCTCATTGACCAGACCAAAGGCTTGTTGCCTAACCGCAACAAGCCTTTTTTATAAGAGGGAATAGGTGAGAAATATACTATGACCGCAGAGATTCATTCTTGGACTGACTATGTTTTTAATACTTACACCTTAATCGGCTGGCTGCTGATAGTAATTATAGGTGTAGTACTGGGCTTTAAGCACAAAATTACTATTTTTCGTGATTATAACGACCTTGGGCTGATATTTTTAATAGCCCTCTCTCCAATAGTTTTAAGCCAACTCTTTTCGCTGATAGGCGGCGATCAGAAAAAAGCTGGAGCAGTCTTCTTAATCGTCGTTGAAGCGGTTCTTTTCTCATGGGTTGTTGTCCGTACATATCAGGACAATCAAAATATCTTGGGCATGATAGTCGCACTTATAACAAAGCTTTCCTTATCTGTTTTATTCATAATCAATTTTCTTAATTTTGTTTCTCCGACCGGCAAAACAGCCTCGGAGCGTGCAAAATCAAGGAGAAGCGCTTTAGCTATATTGCTTATTGTTGCGCCTTTGACATTTGCTCTTGTGAAAAATAAGGAGGGTATTTTTAATCCACAAAGGGCTCTGGGAAGAAGGAGGTTAGGGGTCTGACTGTTTCTCTATGAAAGTATAAGCACAATATAGGGGGACATGTATAAGCTTTTGTAGGGTTTGACGAAATTAGGAACAACTGGTAAGTTAGTCCTCCGGAAGGAGGAAGCAGATGGCAAGAAAGAAATGGAGCGCAGAAGAGAAGCAGAAAATGGTATTGGCAGGCTTGAGGAATGAGGCGTCAGTAGCA
>JACPZK010000015.1 GCA_016195565.1 Nitrospirota bacterium
AATGGAGATGGTGATGCCCGGGGACAACGTAACCATAACAGTAGAACTGATAGCGCCGATAGCCATGGAAAAGGAACTGAGATTCGCGATAAGAGAGGGCGGCCGTACAGTGGGAGCAGGAGTTGTGACAGAGGTAATACAGTGAAAATTAAAAGTTTAAAGTTTCCCGCCTCGGGCGGGTTCGCTGAGGCGAAAGAGTTGAAAGTTAGAGCGGGAAAGCAATAATGAACCAGAAAATAAGAATAAAACTAAAAGCATATGACCACAGAGTGCTTGACAAGTCTGTCAAAGAAATAGTTGATACTGCTCAGAGGACAGGCGCAAGGATAGGCGGCCCTGTTCCGCTGCCTACACGGATAAGTAAGTTTACTGTTTTAAGGTCGCCTCATGTAGACAAAAAGTCAAGAGAGCAGTTTGAAATAAGAACACATAAAAGACTTATAGACATATATGATCCAACTCCCCAGACTGTCGATGCATTAATGAAACTGGAACTGGCTGCAGGAGTTGATGTGGAGATAAAGCTGTGATAGGTATTTTAGGTAAAAAATTAGGCATGACACAGATATTTGCTGAAGGCGGGAAGATTGTTCCTGTCACAGTAATAGAGGCAGGGCCATGCTGTGTTGTTCAGGTTAAGACCCTCGAAAAAGACGGATACGAAGCGGTTAAGGTCGGATTCAATGAAATAAAAAAAGATAAAAAGGTCAATAAGGCGTTAAGCGGAGTATTCAAAAAAGCAGGGGTCAAACCGTACAGGCTGCTTAAGGAATTTGCTATGGGAGACCTTAAGGTCGGAGACTTTGTCACTGTTGAAAAGTTTAACAAGGGAGACAATGTTTCCGTAACAGGCGTTTCTAAGGGTAAAGGTTTTCAGGGAGTTATTAAGAGGCATAAATTTGCAGGCGGGCCTGCTTCTCACGGTTCTACGTTTTACCGTGCGCCAGGCTCCATAGGCGCAAGTTCTTATCCTTCGAGGGTATGGAAAAATCAGAAGATGCCCGGACATATGGGTTCCGAACGTGTAACGGCAAAAAATCTTACAGTAGTGGACGTCAAAACTGACCAGAACATTCTGATGATCAGAGGCGCAGTTCCAGGCGCCCCAGGCGCTTATGTGATGATAAGGAAGGAAAGCTGATATGCCTGAGATTGAGATAAAAGACAGAAATAATAAAAAAGCAGGCAAGATTAACCTCCCCGAGGAAATCTTTGGGCTCAAAGCAAGCAGCGCTGTTATGCATGATTCCGTGATAAACTTTCTTGCCAATCAGAGGCAGGGGACTCACGCTACAAAGACCAAGGGGCTGGTGAGCGGCGGAGGCAAAAAACCATGGAAGCAAAAACATACAGGTAGGGCGCGTGCAGGGAGCAGCAGGTCTCCTCTGTGGAGGAGCGGCGGAACAACGTTCGGGCCGCAGCCCAGGGATTACTCTTACAGTATTCCCCGCAAGGCTAAACATCTGGCATTAAAAAGTGCACTTTCAGCAAAACTTGCAGATGGAGAAATTACATTGATAGATGACCTCTCAATTAACAAGCCTTCAACAAAAGATATGGCGGCTATAATAAAAACACTTGGATTTGAGGGGGAAAGCCTGCTTATAGTAATACCTGAAAATAATAACAATATAAAACTTTCAGTAAGAAATATTGCCGGCGTTCATGTAGCGTGCGCATCAGACCTGAACGCTTATACTGTAATTGCTCATAGCAGGCTGCTTATTACAAAAGGAGCGGTTGCAGGCATCTCGGAGAGTCGAGTCTACGACAAGGGGGCTGAGACAGCATGAAAAGCCTTTATTCTGTTATTAAAAAACCGCTTTTCACTGAAAAGGGCAGCAATCTTAAGGAGTCACAAAATAAGATACTTGTTGAGGTTGCAAAGGATGCAAACAAGCTTGAGGTAAGGAAGGCGATAGAGGAGATTTTTAAGGTTAAGGTAGAGAAGATTGCCACTATAAATACTTACGGAAAACAGAAGCGGCACGGCAAATCAATTGGCAGAAGGTCTGACAGGAAAAAGGCAATAGTTACCCTTAAAAAGGGTGAAAAACTTGATTTTATTGAGGGTTCATAATGGGAATAAAAAAATATAATCCGACTTCGCCCGGCAGAAGATTTCAGACTGTTTCTGATTTCAGCGAATTAACTGTGGACAAGCCGTACGAACCGCTGGTCAGGTCTTTAAGCAAGACAGGCGGCAGAAGTAACACTGGCCGCGTAACTGTATGGCATAGGGGCGGAGGAAATAAAAGGGCCTACAGGCTGATTGATTTCAAAAGGGATAAGGCAGGCGTTCCGGCAATTGTCGAAACTATAGAGTATGATCCAAACAGGTCGGCAAGGATTGCTCTGCTTAAATACAGAGATGGCGACAGGAGATATATTATTGCCCCTGTTTCACTTCGGGTAGGAGACGAGGTGGTTTCGGGCAGGGGAGCCGAGATTAAGGTAGGCAATGCGCTGCCTTTAAGTGATATACCGCTGGGTTCGTTCATGCATAATGTTGAGATTAGGGCAGGACAGGGAGCCATGCTCGCGCGGAGCGCAGGAGCATCTGTCCAGCTTGTGGCAAAGGATGAAAAATACGCGCAGGTAAGACTTTCTTCCGGCGAGGTAAGGCTTATTCCTTCAGAGTGCATGGCGACAATAGGGCAGGTCAGCAATGTTGAGCATGAGAACATCTCTTACGGCAAGGCAGGAAGGATAAGATGGTTTGGGAAGAGGCCTCATGTAAGGGGCGTTGCAATGAATCCAGTAGACCATCCTCTGGGCGGTGGAGAAGGAAAAAGTTCAGGCGGCCGTCCTCCGTGCTCGCCATGGGGCAAGCCGGAAGGCATCAAGACAAGGCACAACAAGAGAACAAATAAGTTTATTGTGAAGAGGAGGAAATAAATTGCCGCGCTCATTGAAAAAAGGACCGTTTGTTGATGAGAAGCTGATGAAAAAAGTCAGGACTATGATTGAAAGCGGAGATAAAAAGATTATAAAAACATGGTCAAGGCGTTCTACGGTAGTGCCTGACTTTATAGGATATACATTTGCTGTTCATAACGGCAGGAAATTCATCCCTGTTTATGTAACTGAGAATATGGTGGGGCATAAGCTTGGTGAATTTTCACCAACGCGCACTTTCAAGGGGCATTCAAAATCTGAAAAGGCAGCGCCTGCTAAGGCACCCGCTAAGGCATAGGGAGAAAAAAGGTTAATATGGAAGCGAAGGCTATATTAAAGTTTGCGAGGATAACCCCGAGAAAAGTTCGCAGGGTTGTGGACCTTATCAAGGGGAAAAAGGCAGGGGACGCGCTTATTGCCCTGCGGTTTATGCCTTACAGAGGCGCAGATATTGTGGAAAAGATATTAAAGTCTGCCATGGCAAATGCAGAGCAGAAGAAGGCAGTTAATCCTGAGGATATGAGTGTTAAGGCATTTGTAAATCAAGGCCCTTCATTGAAGAGAGTTGAGCAAAGGTCAATGGGGAGGGCTAATATTATCAGGAAAAAGATGAGCCATATAACAGTAGTTTTAACAGAGGAAGTTAAAAGTTAAGAGTGAAAAGTTGAAATCAGAGAAACTTCATACAACTCTTAGCTCACAACTTTTAACTTATTCAGGAGGTAAATTTTGGGCCAGAAGACGCATCCGATAGGAATTAGGCTTGGGATAACAAGGACGTGGGATTCGCGGTGGTACATTAAGCGGGGATATGCTGATCAGTTAAATGAAGATATCTCTATAAGAAAGGTAATCAAAGACAAGTTGTTCCACGCAGGCATTTCACGCGTTGAAATTGAAAGGGCAGGACAGAAGGCAAGGGTAATTATTCATACAGCCAGGCCTGGAATTATTATAGGGAAAAAAGGCGCTGAGGTTGAGAAGCTCAGGAAGGATCTTGAGGCGATGACAGGAAAGCAGGTTGCAATAGATATAAAGGAAGTAAGAAAGCCCGAGGTTGACGCACAGCTTGTTGCCGAGAATATAGCCCTTCAGCTTGAAAAGAGAATTGCATTCAGGAGGGCGATGAAGAAGTCAGTTATCTCGGCGCGGAGATTCGGGGCTCTTGGTATTAAGGTGGCATGTAACGGCCGGCTCGCCGGTGCTGAGATCGCGAGAAGCGAGTGGTACAGGGAAGGCAGGGTTCCTCTTCACACTTTCAGGGCAGACATAGACTATGGATTCACAGAGGCAAAGACGACATACGGAAAAATAGGCGTTAAGGTTTGGATATATAATGGCGAGGTGCTCCCGCAGGCACACAAAGGGGTGGAGTAAGCCATGCTGATGCCGAAGAAAGTCAAGTTCAGGAAGATGCAGAAGGGCAATATGCGCGGCAAGGCATATACGGGCTCCAAAATTTCTTTCGGAGAATTCGGGCTTAAGGCCATGGAGCCGGGCTGGGTGTCAAGCAGGCAGATTGAGGCAGCAAGGATAGCAATAACAAGACATGCCAAAAGGGGCTGTAAGCTATGGATAAGAGTATTCCCTGATAAACCTATAACTAAAAAACCTGCAGAAACAAGAATGGGTAAGGGTAAAGGTAATCTGGAATACTGGGTTGCTGTTGTTAAGCCGGGCAGAGTTCTGTATGAAGTTGCCGGGGTTACAGAGGAGATAGCGAAGGAAGCGCTTAGTCTTGCATCTTATAAGCTTCCGATTGCTACGAGGTTCGTAAAGAGGGGGGCTACAGTAGCATGAAACCCTCAGAATTAAGGGCGTTAACAGTAGAAGAGCTGAAACAGAAAGAGCAGGACACAAGGAAAGAGCTTTTTAACCTGAAGTTCAGGCTTGCTACAGGTGAGGTGGAAAATCCTAAGCGTATAAATGCACTTAGAAAAGATATAGCTAAGATACTGACAATAACAAGCGAGAAGTCAAAAGTTAAAAGTTAAAAAAGAGGTCGGAATGGCAGAAAAAACTTATAAAGGCAAGGTTGTTAGCGATAAGATGGACAAAACCGTTGTGGTTGCTGTTACAAGGCATGTTCAGCACCCTGAATATAAAAAGGTGGTTAAGAAGATAACCAGGTTTAAAGCCCACGACGAAGAAAATAAGTGCAAGGTGGGGGATATAGTTTCTATAACCGGGACACGGCCGCGCAGCAAAGATAAAAGGTGGACCGTTTTAAGCATACTTGAAAAGGCATAAGGAGCAATAGGGAATGATTCAGGACAGGAGCATACTGGAAGTAGCGGACAATTCAGGCGCCAAAAGAGTCAGGTGCATAAAAGTACTTGGCGGCATGCGCAGGAGATATGCGCGGCTTGGAGACATAATAGTCGTCAGTGTTCAGGAGGCTATCCCTGAATCCAATGTCAAGAAAGGCGCAATAGCAAAGGCTGTTGTGGTAAGGACAAAAAAGGAGCAGAGGAGAGCTGACGGTTCCTACATAAGGTTTGACCAGAACGCGGCAGTGCTGATTAATCCGCAGGGAGAGCCCGTAGGCACAAGGATATTCGGGCCTGTTGCGAGAGAGCTTAGATGGAAAGCATTTATGAAAATAATATCGCTGGCGCCGGAGGTGCTGTAAATAATGGGATTCAATATTAAGAAAAACGATACGGTTTTAGTTGTAACCGGCAAGGAAAAAGGCAAGAAGGGGCGTGTGCTCTCAGTCATGCCTTCAAAAGATAAACTGCTGATAGAGAGGGTAAATATTATAAAAAAACATATGAAGCCAAATAAGAAGTATACGCAGGGCGGGATTATTGAGAAGGAGTCTCCTCTTCACAGATCAAATGTTATGCTCATGTGTCCCAGGTGCAGCAAGCCTGCAAGGATTTCAAATATGGCTTTTGAAGACGGAAAAAAATCACGGGTGTGTAAAAAATGCAAAGAAGCGATAGACCAATAAAGATTTCAAGGTTAAAGACGAAATATTCAAAAGAGATACTTCCTGCTCTTAAGAAGGAGTTTGCGTACAAGAATGTTATGCAGGTTCCAAAAGTTGAGAAGGTGGTTCTTAATGTAGGGCTTGGCGAGGCGATTCAGAACATTAAATTGCTTGAGGCAGCTCAGAAAGAACTCGGCATCATTACAGGGCAGAAGGCAGTTATTACCAAGGCCAAGAAGTCAATTGCGACCTTTAAACTCAGGCAAGGAATGCCTATAGGATGTAAAGTTACATTAAGGGGCAATATTATGTACGAATTTCTGGACAGATTTATAAACCTTGCACTGCCGAGGGTCAGGGACTTCAAGGGTGTCTCGGCAAAGGCTTTTGACGGAAAGGGCAACTATTCAGTCGGAATAAAGGAGCAGTTTATCTTTCCTGAGATAGAATATGACAAGGTTGAATCTGTTCATGGGCTTGACATCACAATATGTACAACTGCTAAAACGGATAAGGAAAGCAAGGCATTGCTGACTCACATGGGAATGCCGTTCAGGAAAGAAAAGGTAAAAAGCGAAGGCGAGAAAAAGGAGTAATTGATGGCTAAGACTTGTATGATAGAAAAGGTGAAGAAGGCGCCTAAGTTTAAGGTAAGGGCGTACAACAGGTGCAGAATCTGCGGCAGGCCGAGGGCGTTTCTGAGAGATTTTGGGATATGCAGGATATGTTTCAGGAGCCTGGCCCTCAAAGGGCAGCTGCCCGGCGTAACAAAATCAAGCTGGTGAAGAGGTGACAAATGATGACTGATCCAATAGCAGATATGCTTACACGCGTTAGAAATGCGATTACTATTCGTGCAGAAAAAGTTGATATTCCTGCCTCTAAGCTTAAGCTTGAAATAGTGAAAATCCTGAAGGAAGAGGGTTTCATAAAGGCATATAAAATCTTAAAAGATGATAAGCAGGGTGTTTTAAGGATTACGCTTAAATATGTTGATGGGAATAATGTTGTATCCGGGTTGAAAAGAATAAGTAAACCCGGACGCAGGGTTTATGTAAACAGCAAAAAGATCCCGAGGGTAATGGGAGGCATAGGCATGGCTGTGCTGACAACGCACAAGGGAGTCGCTACTGACAGTACCTGCCGCCGTGAAGGCGTTGGCGGAGAAGTTATTTGCTATATATGGTAATAAGAATGGTGAGAGTTAAAAGTTATAAGTTAATAGTTAAAAATTTTAAAACTTTCAACTTTTCACTTTCAACTCTTAACTTTTTAAAGGGGAATAAATGTCGCGGATAGGGAAAAAACCGATAGATATACCAAAAGGTGTAGATGTAAAAATTGCAGATACAACTGTTAATGTCAAAGGACCGAAAGGCGAGCTTTCATCCGGGTTTCCTTCCGGAGTGCGGGTTGTAGTAGATGAAGGGAAGATAGTAGTTGAAAGGACAGGAGAAACTAAGGATATTCGGGCATTGCATGGACTTACAAGGAGTCTTATATCAAATATGGTGTCAGGAGTTTCATCAGGTTACCAGAGAGTGCTTGAAATTACGGGTACAGGTTACAGAGCTCAGGTTCAGGGCAATAAACTTCTGCTTGCTCTGGGATATTCTCATCCTGTAGAATTTATTCTTCCGCCCGGTATTAAGGCTGCCGTAGACCAGAAGCAGACGCAGATTACATTAACAGGCATTGACAAACAGCAGATGTGACAGATCGCGGCAGATTTAAGGGCGCTGAGGTCTCCTGATATCTATAAAGGCAAGGGAGTGAGATATGCCGGTCAGAGATTGAAGCTTAAGGTAGGCAAGGCAGGGAAAAAATAGCTTCGCAAGTGAAAAGTTGGAAGTTGAAAGTGAAAAGTGAAAACAAAAAACTTTTAACTTATAACTCTTAACTTATAACTTAGATTATGGAGGTTGCAAGTTGGCAGCAGAAATAAAGGACGCAAGAACAAGAAGGCACGAAAGAATAAGGAAAAAAGTTGCGGGCACAACTGAGAGGCCGAGGCTGTCAGTTTACAGGAGCCTGTCACACATGTATGCCCAGATTATAGATGATTTTAAGGGCAGCACTATTGCCGCCGCATCAAGCCTTGATAAAGAGCTGAAAGGTAAAGATAAGAAGTCCGGGAAAGGAAACATCGGGGCAGCAAAGCAAGTTGGCGAGCTTATAGCAAAGAAGGCATTAAAAAAGGGGATAAAGAGGGTTGTTTTTGACAGGGGCGGCTATCTTTATCATGGCAGGGTTAAGGCCTTAGCTGATGCTGCCAGAGAAAACGGACTTGAATTTTAAATACAAAATGCAAAATTCAAAATGAAAAATTATGGAATCCTTCATTTTGAATTGTTAATTTTCAACTTTGAACTTTCAACTTTGAACTTTTTGTAACAGGGGGTATGGTGAAAAGAATTGATTCTGATGGACTGACTCTAAAAGATAAGGTTGTATTTATAAACAGAGTTGCAAAGGTTGTGAAGGGCGGAAGAAGATTTTCTTTTGCTGCGCTGGTTGCTGTTGGAAACGGAGCCGGCATAGTGGGTATAGGCAAGGGCAAGGCAAAAGAAGTTCCTGAGGCAATAAGAAAGGCTGTTGAGCAGGCAAAGAAATCATTGGTTAAATTCCCCATGAAAGATGGAACAATCCCCCACAGGATAACAGGCAGATTCGGTTCCGGTTATATTGTTATGAATCCTGCAGTCAAAGGCACAGGACTTATCGCAGGCGGCGCTGTAAGGGCAGTGCTGGATGTTGCCGGCATACAGGATATCGTTGCCAAAGCAATCGGCAGCCATAATCCTTACAATACCGCAGAGGCTACTATTGACGGGCTGTTAAAGCTTAAGGACCCTGATGCAGTCCGCAGATTGAGGGGAAGGACAGAGGAAGAAGCGCAGGAAACAAATAGCGGAGGAGTTAAATGAGGATAGAGGATTTAAAGCCTGCAGACGGCTGCAGAAAAAGAAATAAGAGGGTGGGCCGCGGAATAGGTTCGGGCCATGGCAAGACGTCCTGCAAGGGGCATAAAGGGCAGAAGGCGCGCTCCGGCAGCGGAAAAGGAGCAGGTTTTGAAGGCGGGCAGATGCCGTTGCAGAGGAGAATTCCAAAGAGAGGGTTTAAAAATTATTTTACGAAGGAATATGCAGTAATAAACCTGAAAGACCTTGCAAGGATTGAAGACAGTGATGTTATAACGCCGGAACTGCTTGTTGAAAGAGGGGTAGTTAGGAAGATTAAAGACGGAATCAAGATACTCGGTGCCGGCGAGATAAAAAGACCGGTTACAATAAAGGCGAAAATATTCAGCGCTGCAGCTGCAGCCAAGATTGCCGCTGCAGGCGGCAAAGCAGAAACAATTTAAAATTCAAAAAGCAAAATTTAAAATGATGGAATTCCTTTTTTTAAACTTTAAACTATAAACTATGGGTGTCCTTTCAAACTTTCAGAATATATTTAGAGTCCCTGAGTTAAAAAACAGGGTTCTCTTTACGCTCGCACTCCTTATTGTATACAGGATAGGAGGCCATATCCCGACCCCGGGCATAAACGGCGAGGAGCTAAGCAAATTCCTTGCTGAAAGCGGCGCCGGCGCTCTTATGGGGTTCTTTGATATGTTTTCAGGCGGAGCGCTTTCAAGGGTTACCATATTTGCCCTTGGGATTATGCCTTATATAAGCGCTTCAATTATTTTTCAGCTCCTGACAGTTGTTATACCTGCAATCGGTAAGCTTGCCAAAGAGGGAGAGGCCGGCAGGAAGAAGATTACAAGATATACGAGATACGCAACAGTAGTTATTGCAGCAATACAGTCTTTGGGAATATCCATCGGTCTTGAGAGCATGGCAGGAGGCGCTTTTATACAGAGTCCCGGCTGGTCATTCAGGTTGGTTACAATGATAACCCTTACATCAGGCACAGCATTCATAATGTGGCTTGGAGAACAGATTACAGAAAGAGGGATAGGCAACGGCATATCGCTTATTATCTTTGCCGGTATTGTGGCAAGATTTCCTAATGCTGTAATCAGCACATATCAACTGTTAAAAGCCGGAGAACTGTCAATATTCCTTGTTATCTTTCTGATGGCGATGATGGTTGCCGTTATCGGCGTGATTATATTTATTGAGAGAGGGCAGAGGAAGATACCTGTTCAATATGCAAAGCGGCTTGTCGGTCGCAAGATATACGGCGGCCAGAGCACTCACCTTCCTTTGAAGGTAAACACATCAGGTGTTATTCCGCCTATATTTGCATCTTCCATAATAATGTTCCCTGCGACTATCGCGGGTTTTATAGCAATCCCGTGGGTTCAGGGCGTTGCAAAGCAACTTTCTCCGGGCACTGTTTTTTATACAATGCTCTACGTTAGCATGATATTCTTTTTTGCTTATTTTTACACTGCAATTGTGTTTAACCCCATAGATATAGCGGACAATCTTAAAAAATATGGGGGATACATTCCGGGCATAAGGCCGGGACAGAAGACATCGGAATACATTTACAGGGTTATGTCGAGATTAACATTTGTCGGCGCAGTGTATCTCGCAGTTGTGTGTATCATTCCTGAGATTCTTATAAAGAGATTCAATGTCCCTTTTTATTTTGGCGGGACATCGCTTCTGATTGTTGTCGGAGTTGCCCTTGACACAGTGTCACAGATTGAATCGCATCTCGTTACCCGCTCATACGAAGGTTTTTTAAAGAAGGGCAGGATAAAGGGCAGAAGGGGATAAGCCAAATTCAAAATTCAAAATTTAAAAAGAATGATTGTCATAAAGACTCCTGAGGAGATTGAGAAGATGGCGAAAGCCTGTAAAATAGTTGCCGAGATACTGGAAGATCTGAAGGCATTTGTGAAGCCCGGTATTACAACAAAAGAGATAGAAATGTTTGCAGAAGAAAAAATAATTTCAAAGGGTGGGACCCCTGCATTTAAAGGATACAGGGGATACCCTGCCAGTATATGCACGTCTGTGAATAATCAGGTTGTTCACGGAATACCCTCCCGTGTTAGGCTTAACGAAGGGGATGTATTAAGCATAGACCTTGGAGTCTATAGCGATGGTTTTTACGGGGACGGAGCTGTTACCCTGCCTGTCGGCGAGATAAGCCCGCTTGCAAAAAAACTTTTGAAGGTAACAGAGGAAGCTCTTTACAAAGGGATTGATAAAGCCACGCCCCGCAACAGGGTCTCGGACATATCATCTGCCATTGAGAATTATGTTGAGGCAAACGGTTTTTCTGTAGTGAAGGCATTTGTCGGCCACGGGATTGGGATGGCGCTTCATGAAGAACCTCAGGTACCGAATTTTGGCGTCTCAGGGCAGGGGCCGAGACTAAAGGAAGGCATGACCCTCGCAATTGAGCCTATGGTTAATACAGGCGGGTATGGGGTCAGCATACTTGACGATGGATGGACGGCGGTTACCCTTGATGGCGGACTTTCCGCTCACTTTGAGCATACGATTGCCATTACTGACGGAGACGCAAGAATCTTGACGAAAACATAATATAGATGTTATACTTTTCAGCTAATGCCTAAAGAGGAAAATATAGAAGTAGAGGGAAAGATTGTTGAAACGCTGCCGAATGCGATGTTTAGGGTAAAACTTGAGAACGGGCAGATAATTCTCGCTCATATTTCCGGCAAGATGAGGATGCATTTTATAAAGATACTGCCGGGCGATAAGGTTACAGTGGAACTCTCGCCTTATGACCTCACAAGAGGCAGGATAACATATAGGTTTAAATAAAATTAAAAGTTAGAAAGAGCAGAGGTAGACATGAAAGTTCGTTCATCTGTAAAACCAATATGCGCTAAATGCAAGGTTATAAAAAGGAAGGGTGTTAGAAGAATAATATGCGAAAATCCCCGCCACAAACAGAGGCAGGGATGATTAAAAAAATAAAAGTTCAAAGTTCAAAGTTAAAAATTAAAAGGCAGGAGTTATAATGGCGAGAATCGCTGGTGTGGATTTACCAAAGAATGAACGGATTGAGATAGGGTTAACAAGGATATTCGGGATAGGCAGGTCTTTGTCAAAGAAAATACTTGATGAGACAAAGGTTAATCCTAACATAAGGGTAAAAGATATCACAGACGAAGACATCGTAAAAATAAGATCTGCCATTGACAGGGAGTATAAAGTCGAGGGCGACCTCAGGCGTGAGACCACAATGGGGATTAAAAGGCTTATGGAAATTGGCTGTTACAGGGGCATAAGGCATAAGGCAGGGCTTCCTGTGAGGGGACAGAGGACAAAGACAAATGCCCGCACCCGCAGAGGGCCAAGGAAAACCATCATGGGCAAAAAGAAGGAGGCATAGCTGATGGCTCAGCGGAAAAAGGGCGCAAGGAAAGACAAGAAGCATGTAAATGTCGGAGTTGCGCATATTCAGGCAACATTTAATAATACAATAGTATCCATAACGGACCCTAACGGGAATGTTGTTGCATGGGCAAGCTCCGGGAGTCTTGGGTTCAAGGGTTCGAGAAAAGGAACGCCTTATGCTGCACAGATGGCAGGAGAATCAGCGGCTAAAAAGGCAATTGATGTGGGGATGAAACAGTTGGACGTTTTTGTTAAAGGGCCGGGCGCCGGAAGAGAATCAGCCATCAGGGCATTGCAGATAGCCGGACTTGAGGTTAACCTTATAAAGGACGTTACTCCTGTTCCTCATAATGGCTGTAAGCCTCCAAAGAGAAGGAGAGTTTAAAAGTGGCAAGATATACAGGGCCTTTATGCAGAGTATGCCGTAGAGAAGGGGACAAAATGTTTCTCAAAGGAGACAGGTGTTTCACTGAGAAATGTTCAGTGGAGAGGAGGAAATATCCGCCGGGCCAGCATGGACAAAGACGTACAAAAATCTCGGATTACGGTATCCAACTCAGGGAAAAACAGAAGACAAGAAAAAGTTATGGACTTTTTGAGAAGCAGTTCAGAATATATTTCCATGAGGCGGAAAGAAGGAAGGGCACAACAGGGGAATTACTCCTCCAGCTTCTTGAACGCCGCCTGGACAATGCAGCATTCAGAATGGGGTTTGCGATAAACAGAAGAGAGGCAAGACAGTTTATAACGCACGGACATTTTACCGTGAATGGGCGAGCAGTAAGCATACCTTCTTATCTTGTTAAGGCGGGAGATGTTATTGAGGTTAGGGAGAAAAGCAGAAAGATCCCGAGCCTGGCTGATAACATGTCAAGGCTTGAGAATAGAGAAATTCCTGCATGGGTTGAGGTTGACAGCACAAGCTTCAAAGGGAAAGTACTGCATATCCCCTCCAGAGAAGAGATGCAGCTGCCTGTTCAGGAACAGTTGATAGTTGAACTTTATTCAAAGTAGAGTTTTTAAAAATAAAAGAGGCGTGGGAGGCCTTAAATGGATTTAAAGAAAAAAGGCTTTCAGTTACCTGAAAACAGTGAGTTTGATGAAGAGACATTAACGAGCACCTACGGCAAGCTCGTAGCGGAGCCGTTAGAACGCGGGTTCGGGACAACACTTGGAAACTCCATACGGAGAGTTTTGCTGTCGTCCCTTGAAGGCGCGGCAGTAACAGCAGTAAAAATAACCGGTTCTGTTCATGAGCTTTCATCTATTACCGGCGTTAAAGAAGATGTGGTGGACATTATCCTGAACATAAAAAAGCTCAGGGTCAAGATGCACGCTGATGGAAAGCGGATCGCCACAATCAAAGTTAAGGGCCCGGGTGAAGTTAAAGGCAATGATATTCAGGTTGATTCAAGCGTTGAAATCCTTAATCCTGAACAGCTTATAGCCACCCTTGACAAAGGGGCTTCCTTTGAGGCTGAGATGTACATCAAGAAAGGCAGAGGATACGTATCAGCTGAAATTCACAAGGAAGAAGAGCTTCCTGTCGGCATGATTGCGGTAGACTCTGTTTTCAGCCCGGTCAGGAAAGTGAATTTCTGGGTTGAGAAGGCAAGAGTTGGAAGGGCAACAGACTACGACAGGCTCGTGATGGAAATATGGACGGACGGAAGCGTAACGCCTAAAAAAGCAGTCTCTCAGGCTGCGGCTATAGTTACGGACCATATGCGTATTTTCATGCTTGAACAAGACGAGGAAAATCCGGAGTTTGAAATGAGCAGCAGTTCATCTGCATCAGGAGATGCGCCGGCGTTTAATCCCAATCTCCTGAAGAGTGTTAATGAACTGGAGCTTTCTGTAAGAGCATATAACTGCATGAGAAATGCGGACATCAAGATTATTGCAGACCTTGTTGAAAGAACGGAGCCGGAGATGCTGAAGACAAAAAATTTCGGCAGGAAGTCTCTAAATGAGATAAAGGAAATGCTTCAGAACATGGGGCTTAATTTCGGCATGAAGATTGACAGGGAAATGGTGAATAAAATGGCAACTTCACAGGTCAGGAGTGTAGGACAAGATGCGTCATAAAGTTAGCGGAAGGTTATTCGGGAGAACGGCAAACCAACGGAAGGCGCTTCTGAAGGGAATAGTCTCCTCATTGTTAGAGCATCAGAGGATAGAGACGACCCTTGCAAAGGCAAAGGCCGCAAAAGCGATTGCTGAGAGAATTGTCACCATGGGGATAAAAGGCGACCTCCATTCAAAACGCCTTGTGCTTTCATATGTTCCGAACAGGGCTGTTGTGTCAAAGCTGTTCAGCGAGATAGCGCCGAGGTTCAGCGGCAGAAACGGCGGTTATCTGAGACTAGTGCAGACAAGGAACAGGGTTAATGACGGAGCTCCGATGGCAGTTCTTGAATTTATAGACTACGAGAGCATAAAGAAGCCTAAAGAGGACAAGAAGGCAAAGGTAGAGAAGAAAACCGAAGAGAAGAAGGCAGAGAAAAAGTAATTTTACCTTTAATAAAGTTTATTGAAAGCCCCGCTTTTTTGAAGCGGGGCTTTTTTGTTTAGAGCTATTGAGTATGCGAACTCCGTGTGAGAAACACTAAAATCACTGGTGCGGTTTCCGCATCCAGTGGATTTGTTTGTTAAACGTGCTTTTATATTTCTTAGGAGGATACGATGAAAAAGAAACTTGAAGCACCAGAATGGTTTTTCATGTGGGCGAAAGGACAGCCCTATATCACAATGATTTGCGGGTGGAATAAGAAAGCCGTAATCTGGCAGTGTGAAAAAGAACATGGCATCACATGGAAGAAAATATATGACCGTGGTGGGCGAGTGGTGCGGTGTAATGTCAGTATCGTTTAACAATTAATATCCGAAACTTCGCTTTTTCCGATGATTTAAAACACTATAGCACAAAAAGAAATATTAATGAACACAAAAAAGCAATAAAATCAGCGTATCAAATCTGGGGGCACTTCATATTTTGTGGTAATACGGACTAAAAACGCGCCTCGTAAAATATGGGGAAATTGTCCAATTCTATCAAAGAGTCCGATACTGTCCATCTCTGTTGTCATGCTGGTTTGTCCAGCATCCTTCTGAGGGATTCCGAACAAGTCGGAATGACAACTGCATTGAACAACAATTCACAAGAGCGGACATTTCTAAATTGGCAGAACACTGCGGAGATTTTGCTTGACAGATGTAACCATGCAGGTTACACTTAAAATGTGATTAAATCGTTTGTGCATAAAGGGCTTGAAAAGTTTTACAGCACAGGGAACACATCAGGCATTCGGGCCATACATGCCAAACGATTAAGATTGATATTAACCCTGCTTGACGCGGCAGTTGTTGTTGAAGATATGAATGCCCCCGGTCTCAGCCTTCACCGCCTGAAAGGAAGCAGAAAAGACATTTGGGCAGTTACGGTGCAGGCTAATTGGCGGGTGACATTCAGATTTAAAGGCGGCAATGCCGAAATCGTCAGCTATGAAGATTACCATTAGGAGGTATGATATGGGTATGTACAAGCCGGTTCACCCCGGAGAGGTGTTTAGGGAATTGTGGCTTGAGCCGCTGGGACTGACTCTGACCGAGGCAGCGAAGCGTCTTGGCGTTACACGTAAAACAATCTCCAAGATTATCAATGGACGAGGGGCTCTAACGCCTGAGATGGCGTTGAGGCTTGAGATTGTCTTCGGCGCTTCCGCCCAGTCATGGATGAATATGCAAACCGCTTATGACCTGTGGCAGATGTCGGCATTACGTAAAACGCTGCGTAAGTCGCTGCATCATTCTACCCACGCTACATCCATGGCGGCATAAAAACAAAAGGACAGGAATGTAATGGGATAAGAGCCCTACTCAGCAAAGCGCAGTCTTATGCTACTTCTTTGCCTTTATCGCTTCCGGTTTAACCTTCAGGCTCTCTTCCAACATCAGGAGATATTTAAGGTATTTAAACCCGAACTTCATGAGGGCAATTTCGTCTGTGCGCATCTTTTCTATTTCTTCTTCATCTATATCAAACACATCAAGGAAATTGCTGTCAAAGACGAACCGCCTGAATTTATCAAGGTCATAGCTTGCCATATAAAACTGAGTCTGTTTCTTGGGGTCAAGTTCTATTTTCCCAGGAAGATTCCTTCTCATCAGGATGCTTTTCCACTCCCTGTTCATCTCGTCATAGAGGCTTGACTCCTGATCAGCCCTCCATGATTCAACAGTCCATTCCGTGTTTTCTTCGTAACCGAGACAGTGCGGCTCCCGCACAAAGAAATAAAACTCCTCATGAATGCCCTGTCCGCTTGAGCCGATACCTTTCTTGAGAGTTGCCTGACCAATCGGATAGTATCTGCAGCTTACGGGCCTGTCCGTGTATATGGCGCATCCTTCAGGGAAGCTCACAAAGTGGCAGCCTCTTTTTTCATCCTTATTCATTTTGAGATATATGTAAGGATGTGATGACTTTTCATCAATCTTTGAAAATGTGTGTTTTTCGAGAAACTCCTCGGATGACATTTTGAGCCTGTTCTTCAGGCGCAGGACGTCATAAGGTGTGAGCATTATGTCAATGTTGCTGCAGCACTTTGTGAAGCACTTTATATCCTTATGGCAGCGGAATTTGAATTTTGTCTCAGGGTCAAGCCTTGCGGGCTGTACTACCTTCATGTTAAACATATGTGAAACCTTTCTTGATTTATGGGATTTGATATTTTAACATAATTTGGCTTTTAGCTGCATGATATAATAGCCATTAGAGAGCATTAGGAAGAAGTATAAAAGGAGACTAATTTTATGAAGTATCAGGTCGGGAAAACAGGAAGGGTTGTGGTTGCAAGGTTTGAAGATAAAGAGGATGTGCTTTCCAATCTTACGGATATAGCAAAGAATGAAAACATAAAGGCTGCTGTTGTTTATCTTGTGGGCGGGATGCGCGCAGGGAAAATCGTTGTAGGCCCGGAGAAAGATGTCATGCCTCCTGTTCCAATGTGGAGGGAACTCGGAGAAAGCCATGAAATCTTAGGCGTAGGCACAATATTTTATCAGGGCGATGAGCCGAAGGTGCATCTTCACGGAGCCTTCGGGAAAAGGGATGATGTCAAGGTCGGATGCCTGAGAGAAAAGTCTGAGACATTTCTTGTGCTTGAGGCGGTTATTGTGGAGATAGAAGGAGTTAATGCCATCAGAGAGCTTGACCCTGTTTCAGGCCTTGCTCTGTTAAAACTTTAGTATGGAGTATTATGCGGACTGCCCAAAATCCCCTCACTTCCTCAATGGATGCCGAGGGAGTAAGCAGTTGAGTTTAAGTGAGTAAAACTGATAAAATAGCTCGCAGCTTTAAACTGACAGCTATAATGGAATTGGAGGATATTTGAAGGTTTTAATCATACACGGGCCTAATCTTAATATGCTTGGGAAAAGAGAGCCGGAGATTTACGGGACTTTTTCCCTTGATGATGTTAACAATAAATTAACGGCGCTTGCTGCGGAACTTGGCGTGAAGCTCTCAATAATGCAGTCAAACAGCGAGGCTGAAATGATAGACGCCATTCAGAAGAAAGATTACGATGCGCTTATAATAAACCCTGCAGCCTATACACATACAAGCATTGCGATAAGAGACGCCATATCAGCGGTGGGCAGACCTGCTGTTGAGGTGCATATCTCTAATATTCATAAACGTGAAGAATTCAGAAAAAAATCCTATATCGCCGAGGTTGCAACAGGGCAGATAAGCGGCTTTGGCGGAGACAGCTACCTCCTTGCCCTCAGGGCTGTAAAAACCATTCTCTTTAACTAAGCCCCATGAACTCACGGCTTGCCGGCATAAGAGCGTCTTTTAAAGGCATTGACGGGTTTCTTGTAACTGATATAAATAATGTCAGGTATTTTACAGGATTCAGAGGCTCTTCAGGATTTCTGTTGATAACGAAGACAGCGAATTTTTTTGTTACTGACTTCAGATATAAAGAGCAGGCAGGGTGCGAGGTTAAGGGATGGGATATTGTTATTGAGAAAGAAAAAAGAGCCAGGACCGTCTCTGCGCTTGCCAAAAAGCTTGGGATAAACAGGCTTGGCTTTGAATCATCTGTTTCATACGGTTTTTTTGATGCGCTTTCAAAAAAAGGCATTGCTCTTAAACCTTTTAAGGATTTTATCGAAAGGCTCAGGGCGGTAAAAGAAGACAGGGAAAAGGCATTGATTAAAGAGGCTGTAAGGCGTGCGGAGTCAGCATTTCTTGCAGTAAAGCCTTATATCAAAGCAGGCGCAAAAGAGAAAAGACTGGCAATGATGCTTGAGGAGAATCTCAAAAGGGAGGGGTGTAAATCTATCCCATTTGATATAATAGTTGCTTCCGGCAGAAATTCTTCAATGCCTCATGCAAGGCCGTCAGAGAAAAGGCTGGATGCAGGAGACCTCGTTGTTATAGATTGGGGGGAGAAGCAGAAGGTTATTTTTCTGATATGACGCGGACACTGCTTATCCGAGGCGCTGATATTGGTAAAAAAAGGGAAATATACAAGACAGTGTTAGAGGCGAACAGAAAGGCTGTCTCAGCAATATTACCCGGCATAGACAGCAGGGAGATTGACAATTCTGCACGGGATGTTATAAAAAAGGCAGGATATGCCGGATTTTTTGGACACGGCACAGGGCATGGCGTCGGGCTTCAGGTTCACGAAGCACCGCATATAACTTGGAACAGGAAAGAGCGGATCAGGGAGAACATGGTGTTTACAATAGAACCCGGTATTTATGTCCCCGGAACAGGCGGGGTAAGGATAGAGGATATGGTGCTTGTGAAGCCCAAAGGGGCTGAAGTGCTGACGAGACTGCCGAGGAAATTGGAGGTTATCTAGTATGCAATTTGTCATGCTGAATTTATTTCAGCATCTGGAAAATATAAAATTAAATGAGACCCTGAAACAAGTTCAGGGTGACAGCGGAGGGTGGTATTGATTTCGACAAGTGATTTTAGAAAAGGCCTTAAAGTTGAATTCAAGGGGGAACCCTGCGAAATAGTAGACTTTCAGCACGTTAAAATGGGAAGGGGCGGCGCTATTGTCAGGACAAAAATGAGGAATATTAAAACCGGGGCAGTTCTTGAAGAAACATTCAGGTCAGGCGAAAAACTTGAGACCCCGGGGCTTGAAGAAAAGAGCATGCAGTACCTGTATTCACAGGATGAACTCTATTACTTCATGGATGAAGAGACTTATGAGCAGATGCCATTCAGGAGCGAGCAGCTTGGCGAGGCAATAAGATTTATTAAGGAGAATATGAAGGTTAAAGTGCTGTATCATAAGGACATGCCTATAAGTGTGGAGATTCCTACATTCGTTGAGCTCAAAGTTGTAAAAACAGACCCTGCGGGCTTTAAGGGCGATACAGCCTCAGGAGGAGGGAAGCCTGCAACTTTGGAAACAGGGGCTGTGGTCAGAGTGCCCTTTCATATAAATGAGGGAGATATGATAAGAGTTGATACAAGAACATCTGAATATATAGAGAGAGTAAAATAGTGTCAGTATCAGTAAATCAGTATTCAGTGTCAGTGGTTAGTGTCAGTAAGATTTGTCACCGACACGGACACTAAAAACTGAAACTGTAAGAGACTGACACTGAAACGGAGGGGAAAATGGAAATTGATGATTTAAAAGGACTTATAGAACTGCTTAAGGACACAGACATCACAGAACTTCAGATAGAAAAAGACGGCAATAAGGTTAAGATACGGAGAGAGAAACGGCTGTCTTCATTTGAATTATCAAGGCCTGTGGTTGCGCATGAAAAACCGGCAGTTGAACCGGCAGAGGACACTCAGAGGCTTATCACAGTAACTTCACCGATTGTAGGGACATTCTACAGATCATCATCTCCGGAGGCAGAGCCGTTTGTGCAGGGCGGTTCACGGGTTAAAAAGGGGCAGGTGTTGTGCGTTATAGAGGCGATGAAACTTATGAACGAGATAGAATCAGAGGTGGAAGGCGTTATTGTCAGGATACTTGTTGAAAACGGGCATTCCGTTGAATACGGCGAGCCGCTGTTTCTGATAGAACCGGTTTAACAGAAAGTTCTTGGAGAGTGTAAAAAGTGATGTCTGCAACTAAAAAGAACTGGAGCATAAAAAATATACGACTTACTTCTGTCCTGCTCCTATTAATGGTGATGGCTTTTTTCTTTTCATTTGCAACCCATTCTCATGCAATAACCATAACCGGCTCTGAAACAGTAACAACAAACAGCAATACAGCATATACGGCAACAGGCTGCAGCGGTTCTGTATCATGGAGCGTTACAGGCACAGGCGCAAGCATCAATTCAAACGGCGTTTTAA
>JACPZK010000016.1 GCA_016195565.1 Nitrospirota bacterium
CATTCTATCAGTATGGCAAAGAAAATTTTAATTGTTGATGATGAAAAAGATATTGTTGAGCTTATAGCATATAATCTCAAAAAAGAAGGTTTTGTCACAGATTCAGCTCCGGATGGCGAAACAGCCCTCGCAAAGATAAAGAAAGGCAATTATGACCTTGTAATCCTTGACCTCATGCTTCCCGGACTTCAGGGCGTTGAACTATGCAGGATAATAAGAAATGATATTCAAATGGCGTCACTGCCTGTTATTATGCTTACAGCCAAAGGAGAAGAGGTGGATAGAGTCCTGGGGCTTGAGATGGGAGCGGATGATTATATTACAAAGCCGTTCAGTCCGAGAGAGCTTGTTGCAAGGGTTAATGCTGTCCTCAGGAGGGCAAAAGAAAGGCCTGCATCAGGTCGCATAATAAAGGAAGGAGGCCTTGTTATAGACAAAGATGCGTATGCTGTAACCCGCAAAGGCATCCCCATTAAGCTGAGCGCTACAGAATTCAGGCTTCTTCTTTATCTCGTTGAGAGAAAGGGAAGGGTTTTTAACCGCGAACAACTTCTAAATGCAGTATGGAGTGATGAGGCATTCGTTGAGCCGAGAACAGTAGATGTGCATATAAGAAGGCTGCGCGCTCAGATAGAGGAAAATCCTTCAAGTCCCAGCTACATCAAGACCATGCGCGGCGCTGGTTATTTTTTTGACGGCAAGTAATGAAACGTGTCCTTTTTAGAAGAATTCTTTTTTCATACATTATTATAGTCCCTCTGCTTTTTATCCCTCTTGAAATATACCTCTCGCAAGTTATTAAGGATAATCATATTTCAAAGCTGAAAGAAACTCTGGGAATTCAGGCAGGTTTAATTGCCGATGAGATACCACGGCATTCCAAGGGCAGTCTGGATGATTTCTGCAGGCGGTATAAGGAAAAAACAGGCGCAAGGATAACGGTTATTGAAAGCAGCGGCAGAGTAATCGGCGATTCTGATGAGTTGTCCGAAAAGATGGATAACCATCTTGAGAGGCCTGAGATTAAAGAGGCTTCAATTAATATTACCGGCAGTTCCATGCGGTTCAGCACGACAGTGCAGAAAGATTCTTTCTATTTTGCCGTTTTATTGGATGAAAAAATATTTTTAAGGCTTGCGGTTCCGCTGCATGACATGGAAAAAGCAATCTCTTCCCTGCGGATGCGCATAGCTATAGCATCTGTTATTGCGCTGCTTGCAGCTATTCTGACAGGTCTTTTGCAAACTAATAAAATTACCAAGTCAATTGAAGAGATTGCAGCTTTCTCAAGGGAAGTTACAGCAGGAAATTTCAAGACAAGATTGTTTCTTAAGGAAAAGGGAGGAATCGGAGAGCTTGCAAAAAATATAAATACCATGGCGCATGAGTTCAAGATGCGGCTTGAGCGGAGCAATGAGGACAGGCACAGGATGGAGGAACTTTTAAAGAATATGCATGACGGCTTTGTGCTTTTGGACGTCAAGGGCAAGGTCTTGATCTGCAATCCTGCTGCAAAAAAAGTTTTCGGGGTTGAGCGCGATATAGAGGGCAGGCCGCTGCTGGAGGTAATAAGAAATGTCGGGTTAACCGATATCATGAAAGAGGTTACGGATAAAGAAGAATCTGTTGTACAGGAGATTGAGATTGAATATCCAAAAGAACTTTATCTCATGGCAACAGCAGCGCCGTTTTATTATCCTCCCCAGAGCGAGAATGTGTCAGGGGTCATGCTGTCATTTCATGATATTACAAGGCTCAGGCAGCTTGAGGATATGAGAAAGGATTTTGTGGCAAATGTATCCCATGAAATAAAAACTCCCATTACGGCAATAAAGGGATTTGCCGAGACATTGCTTGGAGGCGCAATTGATGATAAGGAGAACGCCTTGAGGTTTTTACAGACAATTAAAAATCACAGCGAACGCCTGAATTCACTTGTTGAAGACCTGCTTACGCTTTCAAGGATAGAACTCGGTGATATAAAGATAGAAAAAACAGCAGTCAGTCTTGACGATGTTATTGATACAGTCTTTACTACATTGCGGAACAAGGCCCGGATAAATGGCATTTATCTGAGAAAGGAGATACCTGAAAATCTTGGCGAGATAAAAGCGGACAGAAATCGTCTGGTCCAGATACTCCTTAATCTTGTGGATAACGGGATAAAGTTTACGGAAACAGGGGGCATAACTGTGAAAATTAGGAGTTCAAAGTTGAAAGTTAAAAGTGGGGAAAAAGACGCTGAACTCTTAACTCGAAACTCAAAACTCGCTGATTTCTTAGAAATCAGCGTGGAGGATACCGGCATAGGCATTCCGCAGAAGCATCTGCCGCGTCTTGGTGAAAGGTTTTATAGAGTTGACAGCTCCCGCTCAAGAGAACTCGGCGGAACCGGATTGGGACTTGCGATCGTGAAGCATCTTGTAAAGGCGCACGGCTGGGAAATGAAAATAGAAAGCGCTCAGGGCAAGGGGACGATAGTGAGCATTTTATGCCGTAATTAACACTTCTTTTAACCTGTTCGCATACAAGTAAAATACTTTTCGCATTGACCTGCAAAAGAATCAAAAGAATCAGGGATGGTCTCTCGAAGGCGGCCATTTCTTGAAAATGTCATTCCTCTGTCATATCCATGTAACATCAATCCCTTAGAATTACTGTAAAACGTTCCGAAGGAGGGTAACATGATATGCAAACACCTGCAGCAGTTCAGCATGCCTGAGACAGTATGGCGCATTGAGTCATGCGCAGTAAACGACAGGCCTTATAATCCCAACATCACTGAGCTAAACAATTTCTGCAAAGGCGAACAGAATAAGGGATGCCCTGTACTATTAAGGAGAGAATCAGCATTTGAAGGCAGCGGCCTTTTATTAGCAAGCTGCACAGCGGTATAGCCTTACCGGCGGTATAGTATGACTGTAAGATCAAAATGGGAAATAACCATAGACGATGAAAACTGTGTCTCTGAAAAGAAAAACAGTCTGAACGAAATAGGCGGGGATGCAATACTCGAACTCCTTGACGGCAATTTGCTCACCACCCACTTCCAGCCTGTCTTCTCCGCAAAGGACGGAGCTGTTTACGGTTATGAAGCATTGACGCGGATAAAGGGCGATAAAGGCGCTATCAACATTGGAGATTTGTTCAAAAAAGCGATATTGACGAACACTATCTCCTCCCTCGATGTCTGGTGCAGGGAAAATGGAATAAGGCTGTCGTCCTCTCTCGGCATAAATCATAACAATGCATACCTGTTCATAAACGTATGTCCCGAGTCATTAATGGACCCTGCCCACAGCGTCGGGATAACCGACGAGCTCGCAGAGAAATGGGGTATATCAAAGGAGAAAATTATCCTTGAAATAACCGAAGAGAGCGCTATACACAACTACAATTTATTCAAGGAGGCCGTTGCATATTACAAGAAGAGGGGCTATAAAATAGCCATAGACGATTTTGGCGCAGGATACGGAGGACTGAAAATGCTCTCTATGATAGAGCCTGATTTTGTCAAGATAGACCGCTATTTTATATCAAACATAGACAAAGCCACTGTAAAGTTCAATCTTGTGGATTCCATGGCTTCAGCATGCCACAGGCTCGGCATAAAGGTCATAGCCGAAGGCATAGAACAGGAAGAAGAACTCAAGACCGTAATGAACATGGGGATTGCTCTGCTCCAGGGGTACTACCTTCACAAACCCTCCCCTGTTCTCAATGGTGATAGGGCGCAAATTTCCATGCTGCACAATAAAAGCGCAAGCTGCTGTATGCAAAACGACGAGTTGTGTTTCATCGGAGACATTGCACATAACATAACGCCCATCCATCCATCGGGAGATATCTGGTCTGCATTCAACAGGTTTGTTGAAGACCCTGCAATCAGGGTAATACCTGTTGTTGACGATTCGAGAATAGTCGGTATACTTCACAGAAACAGGTTTTTGGAGAACAGTATCCTCGGCAACTACGGTTTTGCCATGCATCTGAATGCCACAAAACGCATACACGACCTCATGGAACAGCCTTCCATGATAGTAGACGCGAATACTACACTGGAAGACGTGGCACAGAGAATACAATCAAGAAAGTCAGAATTCCTTTATGATGATATATGCATAACAAAAAACGGCAAATACCACGGCATGGTGGCAGTCCATATCCTCCTCAATGCAATAACAGAAAGAAGCCTTATCCTTGCAAGGAATGCAAACCCCCTCTCCGGCCTCCCCGGGAATGAATCGATACAGCGAGAAATAAACAAAAGGATTTCCCAGAATATGCACTTTGATGTCTGCTACATAGACATCAACAATTTCAAGCCGTATAACGACCACTACGGTTTTGAAAAGGGAGATACGGTCATAAAAACGCTATCATGTATAATTGAAGACTCGCTAAAACCCGAGGACTTCGACTCCAGCTTCGCAGGGCATATAGGAGGAGATGACTTTATAGTTATCATGCCTCCTCAGATATCCCTCCCTGTATGCGAAAAGATAATCTCCAGCTTTGAGTCCACGCTTCCTGTACTGCATGATACAGAGGATCACGGCAAAGGTTATTATATCTCAAAGAACAGAAGAGATGAGAAAGAGACATTCAACCTGCTTTCTATCTCCATAGGAATCGTCAGCGCAGAAGTCCATAAAATCAAATCTTTTGCCCAGCTTGCATCAATAGCAACAGAGGTAAAGAAGGCTGCAAAGGTGCAGTCTGCCTCAGGTAAGGGTTCATCCATCGTGAGGGACAGAAGGCTTATGGAATGAGTTTTCTATGGGGTGTTGCAACGTCGGCCTTCCAGCTTGAAGGCTCTCCGTACGCAGACTGGGCATCGTGGGATGAAATACTTAGTGAAAAGCCTGATGTCACAGACCATTACAACCTCTATAAAAAGGACCTGGCCTTATTAAAAGATATTGGCGTGAATGCCTATAGGTTTTCTGTTGAATGGAGCAGGATACAGCCGAAGGAAAATATCTGGGATGATGAGGCTATTGCGCATTATCAGGAGGTCATCGACATACTCAGGAGCGATAATATCGAGCCGATGGTTACCCTTCACCACTTTACCCATCCGCTCTGGTTCATAAAAAAATATCCGTGGCATGAGGATGTATCCATTGAGAAGTTTCTGGCCTTCTCAGAAAAGATAGTCTCAAGGTTAAAGGGAGTGCGGTATTGGATAACCTTTAATGAACCATATGTGCTTATTCTCGCCGGTTACTTTGAGGGATGTACGCCGCCAGGGCTCAGGAATGTCCCGTTAGGGGTGAAGGCATTAAAAAATATTCTGGCCTGCCATGGGAAGGTATATGACCTTATTCATTCCAAAATACCTGATTCAATGGTAAGCATCGCACATAATATGGCTGCACTTGCGCCGTGGAACAGGTGGAATCCTCTGGACAAGCTTCTCTCCATGATTGCAAAGCACTTTTATAATCACTCCCTTTTAGATGCATTTATCACCGGCACTCTCAGTGTAAAACTTCCATTTAAGAAAGCAGTGGAAATTCCTGTTCCCATAAAGGGCAAGCTGGATTTCTTCGGTGTGAATTATTACACAAGGATTCACATGAGGTTCAATCCTTTCAAAAAGATGGGGGTCGAAATGAGGCACAGGGATATTGACGGCTATGGACTTACGGATATGGGATGGGAGGTACATCCCCGCGGTCTTGAAAAGGTTTTGAGGTATGCGTCAAAACTCAATGTTCCCTTAATAATAACAGAGAACGGCATTGCGACCAGGGACTGCCAGAGGAAGATAAAATTCATGAAACGCCATGTAGACGTGCTCGAAAAGTGCATTAAGGACGGTATCGACGTGAGGGGATACTTCTACTGGTCGCTTATAGACAATTACGAATGGCTTCAGGGCCTTGATGCACGTTTTGGACTTTACAAAGTTGATTTTAATACTCTGGAACGTAAACCGACCAATGCAGCTGCTTATTATTCATATCTGATAAAAAGCAGAAGTTTTTAACCTGATTTTAACCTTCCCTTAATACTCCTGTAACTACAAAAACCTATACTTAATAGTAATGTTACTGTGTGATTTCCATATCCACACAAAATACTCTGACGGATCGGTGGAGTTGGGAAGGGTTGTCGACCTCTATGGGCAGGCCGGGTTCGATGTCATCTCCATAACAGACCATGTGGTTAACGGGGACAATCCCATCGGAAAGCTCGCCCATCGTTTTAGATTATCTGTTACAGCAGAAAATTTTGACGAATACATAGCCAATGTAAAATACGAGGCAGAAAGGGCATGGAGCAAGTATGAAATGCTTGTAGTCCCTGGCGTGGAAATCAGCAAAAACTACATTACTCCTGAAAAATCAGCCCATATCCTTATCATCGACATAAAAGAGTTTATCCCTGCCTGCCTGAACTATGAAAAGATATTCCTTGAGGCAAAACAGCAGGACACACTGATAGTAGCCTGCCATCCACATTACCTTTCGGAATTCGGCAGGGACACCCTTTTTCTCTGGAACAACAGGGACAAATACGCCAAATACATAGATGCGTGGGAAATAGCCAACAGGGATGACGTGTTCAACGTCATAAGCCTCAAGAAATATCCCTATATTGCCAGCAGTGATTTTCATAGGACGCGACACCTGTATTCGTGGAAGACTCTCCTGAACTGCGAAAAAAATACGGGGTCGGTAAAACAATGCATAAGGCATAACAAAGGAGTAGCTATAACATTATTCAGGAATTAGAAAGATGAGAAATACCTTTATAAGTCATTCCTGCAAAAGCAGGAATCCAGAGAAAAACTACTGGATTCCCGTTTTCACGGGAATGACAGAAAGATTGCGTAAAAGGAGGAATTCGTAATGGAAATATTCTATGTTTTTGCCGGCATAACAATTTTTGGACTTATATGTTATGGATTGCAAATATGGGCAGTGCGCTCAACGCTAAAAGAAGATAAGAAGGTAAGAGGTTCAGAAGATGGGAATGCTTCAACCTCTCAACTTTTTAACTTCTCATCTTCTCAATTTCAGTTTCCTCCTGTCTCGATCCTCAAGCCCCTAAAGGGCCTTGATGACAATCTGTTCGATAATCTTGCAAGCTTCTGCGCACAGGATTATCCAGAATACGAAATTATATTTTCGCTTCAAGACCACAATGACCCTGCTTTTAAAGTAGTAAGAAAAATAAGGGATAAATATCCTGAAAAAGATATTTCCGTCATAGTAGAAAGATGCGATCTGGGATTAAACCCGAAGGTCAATAATCTCATCCCGGCATATAAGGCATCAAAATACGAATTAATCCTCATAAGCGACAGCAATGTGATGGTTGGTAATAATTACCTGAAGGCTATCACTAAACACATGCAAGACCCGGATGTAGGCCTTGTAAGCAACATGATAAGAGGAATAGGAGGCCGCACCATCGGATCAATACTGGAAAATCTGCATCTAAACTCCTTCATAGCAGGAAGCGTATGCTTCCTCGACAAATTTCTGAAGATGCCGTGCGTAATTGGAAAATCCATGCTTATGAGGAAAAGAGACCTTGAAGTCATCAGTGGATTTAAGGCTGTAAAAGATGTCCTTGCAGAGGATTATGTCATAGGCAAAAGGATGCATGGAATCGGGAAGAAAGTTGTGCTTTCGAATTATGCAGTTAATAATGTCAATGAATACTGGGGGATCAGAAGATTCATTAACAGGCATACAAGATGGGGGAAACTCAGATGGAGGCTTGGAGGAATAAAATATCTCTCCGAACTCATCGGAAATCCGGTATTCATGGCCTCTTTACCGGTATTGCTGTGGGAGCCATCAAAAATAACCATATCATTTGCTCTCCTTGTGAGTTTCCTCAAAGTCCTTGGTGATTCTTATCTTGGCACCCTGATATATGACACAGAAAATCGGAGAAGCGGAGAATCACCCATTCACCCATTCACCCACTCACCCATTCACTACTTACTATCGCCCATTAAAGACATTATAATCGGGTTTATATGGTTTGTCCCGATTCTGAGCAATACAGTTGTCTGGAGGGGAAGCAGATACATAATCGGCAGGAATTCCGTCCTATCTCCCATGCCTGAAAGCAATATATGGGCTTGGAGATACAGGGTTGCAGACGCTATTAAGGCAAGGCTCGCATGATTTGGGGAAACCCGAGCCTGATTTTTTTATAAACCTGCGGCATTTCATTAAGCATAAGGGGGGAATATGAAATGTATAGCCTGCGGAAGAGAGATGTTAAACAAAGGGACCCATCTTGAGTGCCCTAACATCCTTTGTGATTACGAAGAAGAAATCGCAATTAAGGAAGTGGAGATATTGGCAAGGCCTCAAAAGCAGGCCTCGTATGACACAACTTTATATACATCTTCATCAGTAACCTGATCACGACACTGATGGAGCATTGTAAAATTGTGCATGACGGACCTTACAGAGGCGGGATATGGAGTCGCAAACTGAGGAATCTCTTCCAAAAATGGTTACGACGCCCGGCAATAAATCTTCTCAGCAGCGCCGCTTTACCCGAGTATCCCTCTTTTTATCTTGAATTCCTGCGTGGTTGTGATTCCGGAAATACACAATGCAGGGGATGGGATGAAATATACAGAAAATGCGGGAAAGAGAAACCTCAAACAGTAGTGCGAAAGTAAACTGAAAATTTCATGCAATTGAAATAATGCTGTAACCTTCATTCATTATCATAATCATAACATCAGCATAACGCCGGGGGAGTTGCTTATGAATAAGATTCAAAAAGAGAAACGAGTTATTTTAACTTCTGTTTAATAAACCAATAACATCCGGAGCTTATAATCACACATGCGATTGTTCAAAAAGATTGTGGACATAATCATCAAGCTGATGATACCCCTTGTAATACTTGCCCTTATGATTGGTATTGCAAGGATATTTCTCGATTTGAGAGTGGTTTTTAAAAGCCCGACAATAGCGGCAGGGTTCGACATCATGATAACGAATATACTGTCCATGTTTATCGTTGTAGAGCTTCTAAGGAGCATCATCGAATATTTCGAGATACATAGACTGCGGATAACATTTATCACAGATGCCGCTTTGGTCTTCATTTTGAGGGAGGTCATGGTCGGTATTTATCAGCACAAAATGAATGCTGTTGAAATAGGTTCCCTTGCCATACTGCTTCTTGTAATCGGTGTCGTAAGAACACTGGCTATCGTGTATTCACCAAGTAAAACAAAGGAGGTAACAAACCATGAATAAAGAAGTTTCAGAAAAGATTGAGGACATTATGCTTACCATTGCCCTGCTAATCGGGATTTTGGTAATCGGTATGTACTGGAAATGACATTTTTCACTTAGATTTAACAATTCGGTCATACTGCTGTAACATCTCTGCGGTACGCTATAACAAACAACAGAATTGAAGAAGATAAACGAAGAACTTTAACCTGAAAGGAGGGGATAAGCATGGAGACTTCCGAAGTAGAATACAGAACTGTGGGAGCCCTGATCGCATCAAATGAATCTATTCAGCCGCAAATCCCTGTAAGCCGCGTTGCAGAAAAATTCTTCAGCATAACTTCTCTCGATGCGATAGCTATAGTTGATGGCAGGGAGACTATCGGGCTTGTTACGAGGCCGAAACTCCTTTTTACTCTCTTCAAGAGATTCGGTTTCGAACTTTATGGAAGAAAACCAATCATAACGATAGCCGATACAAGACCGCTCATAATGCATAAAGATGAGAGACTTGATGTTGCATTAGATAAAGCTCTGGACAGGCCTGTTGAGGATATATACGATGAGATCATTGTGATAGACGACACAGATTGTTATAAAGGGCTTTTATCCGTTAAACAGATGGTAATACAGCAAAGTAATGCACTTGCGAACAGTATTGTACAGAGAGAGATTGCGGGTGCCAAGGTGAAAGAGATTGAGAAGATCGAACGTATAAAATCACAGTTCATCGCAAATGTAACGCATGAGCTTCGCTCTCCGGTAAACGCCATAATAGGGCTTGCAGAACTCATGAAGATATCCTCAGAAAAGGGCTATGTTGACCAGCTTAAGGACAGGCTTTCCCTGCTTATGTCAAGTGCGACAAACCTCAGAGCAATTATCACAAACATCCTCGATCTTTCGAAAATCAAGGCCGGAAAGATGGAGGTCATCAAGGAGCGCTGTGACATACCGGCTATCCTGAGGGAATCCGCGGAAACAACCCGCATCTTGCTCGCCAACAAACCTGTTGATGTGGATGTGATCACTCACGTGGACCCTTTGTATATCGTATCCGATCCGCTCAAGATCAGACAGATATTGACCAACCTTCTGAGCAATGCATCGAAATTTACGGAGAAAGGGAGGATAGCTCTCACACTGCAGATGGAGGCTGACGGAATAAAGATAACTGTGAGTGATACAGGAATCGGTATAAAGGAAGAGGATATGGACAAGCTCTTTTCGGCATTCAGTCAATTGGAGGATGCGAAGACCAAGAGGCATGAGGGGACAGGACTTGGATTGACCATAACTAAGAACCTATTGAATATGTTAGGGGGCGGTATCTCGGTTGCAAGCGTATATGGAAAGGGGACTACATTTGAGGTTTATTTACCTTTAAACAATCTTGAGAAGGAGGAATCATAAATGAAAAAGAAGATATTGATTATCGATGATGACGTAAAACATCTCATTACAACAAGGGAAATTCTTGAGGAAGAAGGATACGAGGTGATAACCCACCAAAATGCCTTTGGAGCTACTAATCTCATTGGATCTATCCAGCCAGACATGGTCTTACTTGATATCAATATGCCTGCCCTCTCTGGCGACAGGCTTTCTGGATTGCTCCTTTCGAAGCACAAGACCAAGGATGTGCCCATTGTTTTTTATTCATCCAATGATGAGGACAGCATTAGGAAGGCTGTATCAGAGCATGGAGTTAAAGGTTATATCTGTAAGGGTGATATCTTTGAGCTGAAGAAAAAGGTTGCGTATTACCTGAGCCAAAACGGACAAAAAGAAAAATTAACGGCGGTTTAATAACCCTGTAACATTTTTCTACTATGCTATAAATATAAATTTGATAAACCTTAAAAGAAAGAGAGGTGAGAATCATGTGTCCTAAATTTAAAAACGGCGAGTGCGAGGTAGTAAATCTCGAGCCCGACCATGTTATTAAATGTGGTGCAGACAGAAACTCCTGCTATAAGAGCGATGAGTATGAGATATGCAAGCTCTACATGGTTGAACGAATACTGGACTTAGAGAATTCATTGAAGGCCGCAGCATGAAAGAAGATAAAAGAAGAACTTAACTTGAAAGGAGGCTTTATGAATGCATTTGCCGACATATCCGGAATCCACGAGGAAAAAGAGATGACCTGCCCGCATTGCAACAGCGAAAGGGCTGTATGCATGGCATCCATCTCATCAATGAGATTAGGGATTGTGGAGAGGCTCGTTTACTGCAACAATGAGAATCATGATAACTGTCCAATCTTTCTGGCGAAGGTTTTAAGGGGGAGGTAATACATGTGCCCCAAGATAAGAAACTGTATATGTGAGATTGTTGGGTTAAACCCCGAGCATATCGAGTGTGCGGAGAAAGGTAAGTGTTTTGGGAGAACTTACGAATACTGCAAGCTTTATATTGCAGAGTACTTCGCAAACTATCAGGGTCCGACAATAGAGTATAGAAAAATTGCATGGACATAATGGAAGGCTAAATGATGCAACCCAAAAGCAAACTAATTTGTCCACATTTACAGAAATGGGTTATCCCGACATGCAGGGCATTAGATAAACCATATGTCCCGAGTCTGTTTGAGCTTGAAGAATACTGCAATACCAAAGGCCATAGGAAGTGCCCATTCTGTTTACCGGGGGATAATCAAAATAAAGAGTACAACAGCCTGTTTCAGCTTAGGCAATAACCTTCTTGAAAAAGTAACATCCCCGTAATATTGCTGTAACATTGAATTGTTAGACTTTATTAATGTTGATTGTTTTATTAAGTCTAATACTTGCTGTAGGAGTTGTAATTTTGCTTATGGAGAGTAGACCTAACCTTTTTGTATTTCAACTTATAGAGAAGATCTTTGGCAGCAAAGGGAAGGCAGGTGATAAACCGGATAATAAGAGGTAAAATCAGTGAAAGAGTGAGCTAAGGATTTGCAAGAAGAAAGTATTCTGAAAATAAAAGGAGGATGAAAGATGTTTAAAAAGTTTGTTCTGAGTATGATTGCCATAATAATTATGGCAACGGTTAATGTAGTTGTCGCAGGCGCAGATGACAAAATTATCAAGATCGACGGTTCAAGCACGGTCTATCCGATAACAGAGGCGGTTGCAGAAGAGTTCCAGAAAGCAAAGAAAGGCGCTGTTAAGGTTACAGTCGGCATTTCAGGAACAGGAGGCGGTTTTAAGAAGTTCTGCAGGGGAGAAACAGATATATCAGACGCATCAAGGCCGATACTCAAGAAGGAAATAGATGTATGCAAGCAGCAGGGAATCGAATATGTTGAGCTTCCTGTTGCCTATGATGGGCTTGCAGTGATAGTTAATCCTAAAAACACATGGGTAAAATCTTTCACAGTTGCGGACCTCAAGAAGATGTGGGAACCTGCTGCACAGAGTAAAATCAAAAAATGGAATCAGGTAAGCGCTGAATGGCCTGATGCACAGTTAAATTTATTTGGCCCAGGCGCTGACTCAGGCACATTCGATTATTTCACAGAGGCGATTGTCGGGAAATCCAAGTCATCCCGCGGGGACTTCACGGCGAGCGAAGACGATAACGTGCTCGTGCAGGGAATAGCTGGCGACAAGAATGCCCTCGGATATTTTGGTCTTGCCTACTACGAGGAAAACAAGAACAAGCTTAAGGTCGTGCCGATTATCAACCCCGCGACCAGCAAGGCAGTCCTTCCATCGCTTCAGACCGTCATGGACGGCACCTACGCGCCCCTCTCGAGGCCTCTCTTCATCTATGTAAACAAAAAATCGGTCGATAAACCGGAGGTGAAGGAGTTCGTCGATTACTACATCAAGAACGCACCGAAGCTCACGAAGCAGGTAGGGTACGTGCCTCTTCCGGCCAATGCCTACAAGCTTGCCACAGAGCGCTTTACCAAACTGAAGACAGGGAGCATGTTCGGCGGCGAGGAGAAGGTAGGGATGAAGATCGAGGAATTACTTAAGCTGGAAGAGACAAAGAAATAGAATACTTTAAGAGGAAAAGGCGTGGCAAACAAACCACGCCTTTTTTATGCCATAAATTAGGCTTTTTAACATTTCTGTAACATTTCTGTAACACAGTTGTAACATTAAATATGGAAAATATCTATGTATTGCTTTTAACTGCTCGAATTGATATATAGGTAATAGGGACTATGAAGAAAGCTTTAGGGAAAAGAATAAAAGAAGGAATAATAGAAACAACTCTGTTTCTAAGCGCCCTCTCGTCTGTATTCATCACTATCAGCATTGTAGCTGTTCTGTCTTACGAGTCATTCGGATTTTTTAAAGAAGTTCCATTGATAGAATTTCTTACCGGAAAAGAGTGGACTCCATTGTTTGCAGAGCCGAAGTTCGGCATCCTTCCGTTGATTTCAGGAACGCTTTTAACTACATCCATAGCGCTCATAGTTGCGCTGCCATTAGGATTGACTGTTGCTGTCTATTTGAGCGAATATGCGCCGCACAGGTTAAAAGAGGTCATAAAACCGATTCTTGAGCTTCTGGCCGCAGTGCCTACAGTAGTGTACGGCTATTTTGCCTTGCTGTTTTTAACCCCGATACTTCAGAAATTTATCCCTGACCTTTCAGGATTCAATGCGTTGAGTCCAGGAATAATCATGGGGATAATGATAATCCCGTACGTAAGTTCTGTCAGCGAAGACGCAATGAGGGCAGTCCCGATGCACATCAGAGAAGGTTCTTATGCGATGGGCGCAACGAAACTTCAGACCGCATTTAAGGTTGTAATACCGTCAGCATTCTCAGGTATAGCTGCTGCATTTATCATCGGAATCTCAAGGGCTATCGGTGAAACAATGGTTGTTGCAATAGCAGCCGGAGGTATGCCTAACCTCACAGCAAACCCTCTGGAGCCTGTCCAGACCCTGACTGCTTACATTGTTGCGGTAAGCCTTGGGGATGTTCCGCATGGCACTATCGAATATAAAACCATATTCGCTGTCGGCATAACGCTTTTTTTGATAACACTTGTCTTTAACATAATAGGCTTCTGGTTCAGGAAAAGGATACGGGAAGTTTACTAAAAATGAAAAATTCAAATTTTATTTATAAATTTACTTATGGAAGATATTAAAAAACGGATAGCATTTATAAAATTCTGGAATGGGATGTTTATGATAGTGGGGCTTCTGTCCACCTTTGTAGGACTCGTCCTTCTTTTTACGCTCATGGCAGACTTGATGATAGACGGATTCCCCCGTCTGAGCTATAGATTTTTCACCTCATTTCCTTCAAGGTTCCCAGCTGAGGCAGGGATACTCTCTGCATGGGTGGGAAGCTTTCTGCTGCTGCTTGTTACAGCATCCGCTGCAATCCCCCTTGGGGTAGCTGCAGGAATTTATCTCGAGGAGTATGCAGGGAAAAACTGGCTTACGGATATTATCGAAATCAATATCGCAAATCTCGCAGGGGTGCCTTCAATAGTTTATGGACTTCTCGCGCTGGGGTTGTTTGTTTATTTCTTTAAATTCGGCGAAAGCACTCTTACAGGAGGGCTTGCGCTTGCTCTTTTGATTCTTCCAATGGTAATAATGGCGACAAGGGAAGCCATAAGGGCAATCCCTAACTCAATAAGAGAGGCATCTTACGCACTCGGCGCCACTAAATGGCAGACCGTTCAGTCCCATATAATTCCATATTCAACAGGCGGAATCCTGACCGGTATTATAATTGGGCTTTCCAGGGCGATAGGCGAAACTGCTCCGATAATAACAGTAGGCGCTCTCACATTCATTGCCTTTCTTCCTACGTCGCCGTTTTCTTCGGAATTTCCTTTCATATCATTCAAATGGCTGTTGGACCCCTTCACCGTCATGCCGATACAGATGTTTAACTGGGTATCAAGGCCGCAGCATGATTTCCAGTTAAATGCAGCGGCTGCAGGAATAGTATTGATGATAATGACATTGCTCATGAACGGGCTTGCAATTTATATAAGATACAGGTTCAGAAGGAAGATAAAATGGTAAAAGAACTAAAAGCAGAGGTCAAAAAACTTAATTTCTACTACGGCAGTGTCCAAGCCCTGAAGGATATTAACCTGCCGATAGAGCGCAGAAAAGTAAGCGCACTTATCGGGCCTTCAGGCTGCGGAAAGACCACGTTCCTCAGATGTTTTAACCGCATGCACGACCTCTATCCGCATAACAGGTATGAGGGCGAGATTACGCTCTATCCTGACAATATCAATATCATTTCTCCTGAGATAGACCCTATTGAGATAAGGATGCAGATAAGCATGGTCTTTCAGAAACCTAACCCGTTCCCCAAATCAATATATGAAAATGTCGCCTATGGGCTGAGAGTAAGAGGAGCCAGCAAGAGAGCGGTGCTGGATGAGAAAGTGGAAAAGTCACTGAGAGGCGCTGCGCTCTGGGACGAGGTAAAGGACAGGCTCAATAACCTTGCGTTTGACCTTTCGGGCGGGCAGCAGCAGAGGCTCTGCATAGCAAGGGCGCTTGCAACTGATCCGAGGATTCTTCTTTTTGACGAGCCTACATCCGCGCTTGACCCCACTGCCACTTCAAAGATAGAAGAGCTTATAATACAGCTTAAGGATGAGGTGACCATAATAATAGTAACTCATAATATGCAGCAGGCGGCAAGGGTCTCAGATTATACGGCGTTCATGTATCTTGGAGAGATAATAGAGTTTGACAGGACAGACAAGATATTTACTGCTCCTTCAAATAAGCTTACAGAGGAATATATTACAGGAAGGTTCGGATAATGAACTGTTCCTGGCAGTTTGTCATTGCGAGGAACGATAGTGACGAAGCAATCTCAATCGAGATTCCGTCGCTACGCTCGGAATGACAAAAGTGTAATTTATTAGTCCTGTAAGGAGGTTTCATGGCAACTGTATTTGAAAAAGAACTGACGGATTTAAAGGGAAGAGTATTAAAACTCGGCTCTCTTGTAGAAAAGGCGATAAGCGACTCAATAAAATCGCTTGTCGAGAGGGATTCAAAACTTGCGGCTGATGTCATAGACAAAGACCTGCAGGTAAATGCGCTTGATGTTGAAATAGATGAGGAATGCATAAGGTTGATTGCTCTCAGGCAGCCCCGCGCAGGCGACCTGCGGCTTATAACTACTGCGATGAAGATTACGACCGACCTTGAGAGAATCGGAGACCTCGCTGTTGATACCTCGGAACGCGCATTGGAGTTAAATGAAGAGCCTCAGTTAAAACCCTATATTGATATCCCGCGCATGGCTGAGATAGCTCAGGGCATGGTAAGAGATGCCCTTGATGCATTCGTAAAAAGGGATTCTGCGCTGGCAAGGGATGTGCTGACAAGAGATGATATGGTTGATAATCTCAACTGGCAGGTATTTAATGAACTTTTATTTTTTATGATACAGGATCCCAAGACCGTTTCCAGGGCCGTGAAGATAACGTATGTATCAAAGTACATAGAAAGGATTGCTGATCACGCAACAAACATAGCGGAGATGGTTGTTTATCTTGTTGAGGGTAAGATTATAAGACACATGACAGTATTTGACGATAAAAAGAAGGACTAACGCCGCCTCAATTTAATCTGTTATCATAGGGCTATGAAAATTCCCGGTGAAAACAGACATCTCGAAGAATCAGACAAGAAATATCTCTGGCATCCCTTTACGCAGATGAAGGACTGGCTTGATGAAAAACCTGTCATTATTTCTGAGGGAAGGGATTGTTTTATAAAAGACATCTACGGCAGGTGGTATCTAGACGCTGTATCATCAATGTGGGTAAATATCCACGGACACAGGAAAAAAGAAATTGATGATGCAATCAAAGAGCAAATAGATAAAATCTCTCACTCAACTCTTCTCGGCTCAAGCAATGTGCCGGCGATTAAATTAGCAGAAAAGCTTGTGCAACTTGTGAACTCGTCCCTTGTCCCTTGTCCCTCGTCCCTAACCAAGGTTTTCTATTCTGACAACGGCTCAACTTCTGTTGAGGTTGCGCTCAAGATGGCATTTCAGTATTGGCTGCACAAAGGACTGGCTGGAAAGCATGGTTTTCTCTCACTGAAAAATGCATATCACGGGGATACGCTCGGAGCTGTTAGCGTTGGAGGCATTGATATTTTTCATAAAACATTTAAGCCGCTTTTATTCAAAACGTATAATGCGCCTTCGCCATATTGTTACAGGTGCGGATCAGGACTCACGTATCCTGACTGCAAAACAGCCTGTCTTGAAAAAATGGAGGAGATTCTCAAAGCGCATTCTCCCGAGATTGCGGCAGTTATCATCGAGCCCTCGGTTCAGGCGGCAGGGGGGATGATTGTGTCTCCGCAGGGTTATCTTAAAGGCGTACGCGATTTATGCACGAGATATAATGTGCTGATGATTGCTGATGAGGTTGCAACTGGATTTGGAAGAACAGGCAGAATGTTTGCATGTGAGCACGAAGATGTGATGCCGGATATAATGTGCCTGTCAAAAGGAATTACAGGAGGTTATCTGCCGTTGGCAGTGACAATCGCAACTGATGAGATCTACAATGCATTTCTTGGTGAATTCAAAGAATTGAAAACCTTCTTTCACGGGCATTCGTACACAGGCAATCCATTGGCGTGCGCAGCAGCTCTTGCCTGCCTTGATATATTTGAAAAGGAAGAAACACTTAAGAATCTCAAGCCAAAGATAGAAATACTTGAAAGATGGCTTAAGGAAATATCGGAACTCTCCCAGGTAGGAGACGCAAGGAACAAAGGGCTTATGGCAGGAGTTGAACTCGTAAGAGATAAAAATACAAAAGAGCCTTACGCATGGGGAGAGAAGATGGGATGGAAGGCTGCATATCATGCAAGGGACAACGGCGTTTTCCTAAGGCCTCTCGGGAATGTTGTTGTGATAATGCCGCCTTTGAGCATCAGCATGGAAAATCTGAAGCAGATGCTTAAAGTAATCAGGGATGCAATAATCGCTGTGACATAAAATTTATGGAGGAATAGATGGGAGAGGAAAAAGAGGCGATAGACCTATCAGGATATAAGGAGAAGATACCGCCTGTAAACAAGGGCGCTTTAACATGGGAAAAGGAATTAATCTTTCATGGCAGAACACAGCGGGGTGAAGAAGTTGATTACGATGCTGAATTCCAGTGGGGATGCTCACCCACAGAAACCCTGTTAATGAGCGTTGCAGGATGTCTTGCAATAGATGTAGTTTCGTTCCTCAGAAAGATGAAGGCAGAGATAACAAAGTTCAGGATAGATTATTCCGGCGAGAGAAATCTTACGCCTCCCCAGTATTATAAGACAATGGAGATGAACATAAATATTTCCGGTAAAAACATTACGCCTAAGAAAATAGAGAGGGCAATTGCCCTCTCGCAGGAGAAATACTGCTCTGTTTATCATTCGCTGAGGAAAGATATTAAAGTGGATGTGAAATATAATATAACCAATGAGGGTTAGTATGAAATTCCTTATGGACTTGCTGCAGGGCTATCTTTTTTCTGTCATTCCGCACTTGATGCGGAATCCAGTCTTTTTTCTGGATTCCCCGATTAAATCGGGGAATGACAAACAGGGAAAACCATGAGCAAAAAGTCTGTCTTAGTCCTTTTTATCCTAATCATTTCTCCGGCGCTTATCTATTTCCTCTGGCCGTCTGACGAAAGCCGGATTAAGAAACTCATCAAAGAAGGCGCAGCAGCAGTTGAGAAAGAAGAGATTGACAATGTCATGGCAAAGGTCTCGTTCAATTATCAGGACAATCACGGTTTCACATATATTCTTTTAAAGAGGGTGTTTGATGAGCAGTTCAAGAGAATGTCAGGGATAAAGGTTGAATATGAAAATCTCAAGATAGAGGTGAAGGATAAGTCAGCATCAGCTTTTTTTGACCTGCGGGTGATTGCAACAATCGGAAATGATACGGGTTATTATATTGGTGACATCAAAAATCCGGTGCGAATGAAACTCTACCTTGAAAAAGAACGGCTCAACTGGCTCGTGACAAAGACAGAAGGGTTAAATCTCTGAGCCTAATTCTCAATCTCATGCCCTCTGCCCACAGATAATGTCCCGGCTCCTTTTTGTCCTTTCTTTTTGGCAAAGGTTTGTTCATTGAGTTCCCAGAAGCCGCTGCTGTAAAAGGTCTTCGCCGTTGCGCCGCCCGTCAAGAACAGACTGAATTAAAACGGTCTTATCTCTGATTCCATATATGGTGCGGTAGGGCTTAAAAAATACTTCTCTGAAATCAGATATTCCCCAAAAAATCGAAGCTATTACTATAAAGAAAATTATAAGCAGGGCGAATTGTGTTAATGTGCAAAGTAAACCGCGTCAACAATCCTAAAATGGAATATCCCAAATCAGGATATAGAATTTAAGGTATATTTAGCTATAATAATGACATGTAAGGGGGAAGATACCCTTTTGGTAAATCATTTTGCCCTTATCCTCTCTTTTCCCTGAGAACCCTAATAAGGCTGTCATAACCCAGCGTATTCAGAACATCTTTTTTCTCAAGCCACCCCCTTCGTGCTATTGATACGCCGTAGTGCATGTAGTCAAACTGGCTTGTGAGGTGTGCGTCTGTGTTTATGACAAGTTTAATCCCGAGTTCCTTTGCCTTTTTTGCATAGATATCATTGAGGTCAAGCCTTAAGGGATACGCATTTATCTCAAGAGCGGTTCCTGTCTCTTTTGCAATTTTAAGAATATAGTCCATATCTACCTCATAGGGGTCTCTTTCTCCAATAAGCCTTCCTGTCGGATGCGCAATCACAGATACATAGGGGTTCTTCATTGCTGAGACAAGCCTTTTTGTAAGCTGTTCCTTGCTCTGCCTGAATCCCGAATGTATTGATGCAATGACGATATCCATTTTTGCAAGGACTTCATCAGAAAAATCCATCCTGCCGTCGCTTCTTATATCAAACTCAATCCCTATCAGGAGTTTAAAACCGCTGAGTTTTTTATTCAAAGCGTCTATTGTTTTTTTCTCTTCCATCAGCCTTTCCTCATTCAGCCCCCTTGCAATGCCGAGCCCTTTTGAATGGTCTGTAATCGCTATATACTCATATCCCCTTTCTTTTGCCGCACCGGCAAGTTCTTCAAATGTGTGACTTCCGTCACTCCATTCGCTGTGCACATGAAGATCCCCTCTTATGTCTTTCAGTTCAATTAGTCTTGGAAGGGCATTGTTCATGGCAGCCTCAATCTCTCCCCTGTCTTCCCTCAGTTCAGGCGGGACGTATTGAAGCCCGAGCATGTTGTAGATGTCTTCTTCGTTTTTGCCTCCGAGTTTTTTGTTGTCCTTTTCCCTGAATATGCCGTATTCATTTATCTTAAGCCCTTTCTTTACAGCCATCTCCCTTAAACGTATGTTATGCTCTTTGCTGCCGGTAAAATAGGCGAGCGCTGCTCCGAAAGATTCGTCTTCAACCACTCTCAGGTCAACCTGAATTCCCTCTCCCGTCATAATGCTTGACTTTGTCGGGCCATGCATCAGCACTTCTTTTACGTCAGGAAGGTGTAGAAATGTTTTCATGACATCATGCGGATTGGATGAGGTTATCAAAATATCAATATCCCTTACAGTGTCTTTCATTCTCCGCAGGCTTCCTGCAACGCTTATTTTTTTAACGGGCGCATTTTTTTTAAGGTATTCCACAATAACAGAGGCAATTGGTAGCACCCTGCCCAGCGGCTGTCTTTCTTTGCTTCTCCTGAGCATCTCAATTCCTCTGATTATATTTTCCTCTGTCTTTTCTTTTATTCCCGGAAGACCGGCAAGTTTATGCTCTCCGGCGAGTTTCTCAAGCTCGTCAATGTTTTTTATTTTCAGTTTTTCGTGAAGGAGCTTTGCTGTTTTTGGGCCGAGGCTTGGCACAGAAAGGAGCTCAGAAAGGCCTTCAGGAACCTCTTTTTTCAGGTCTTCGTAACTTGCGACTTTTCCTGTTTTTAAGTATTCCTCAATCTTGTCAGCGAGGTCTTTTCCTATGCCCGGTATTTCAAGGAGTTCTTCCCTGCTCAGGCCTGCGATGTTTTTTGCATGGCCTTCAATGTTCAGCGCAGCCCTCTGGTATGCCCTGATGCGGAACGGGTTTTCGCCTTTTATCTCAAGCAGGCCGGCAATCTCATTGAAGATATCGGCTATTTCCTGATTCTTCATGAATAAAGTATAGCAGAAGGAAAATCCTGTGTATTCAAGCAAAGCAGGATATAATATCTTCGCTCATTCTCGGGCTATCGCCCTCCGAGGTATTTTGCCTCATGATTATTCAGCAATTTACTGTAGGAATATCGGCAAAATAAAACCGCTCAAATACTATATCCTGTTTTGCTTGTGAGAAGTGTAGAATGAATGGTGCCGAAGGCGGGATTTGAACCCGCACAGCCTTTCGACCACTAGACCCTGAACCTAGCGCGTCTGCCAGTTCCGCCACTTCGGCTGTTAATATTATATAATATTCCGTAGAAGTGATGCAGTAGATGTCAGTTATTGAATTATGGCAATAAAGACAAGAAGAATGATTTACACAATTTTCATCGGGCTGGCTCTTGGCTATCTGCTCCTTGCCGGGTTTGTTTATCTGCGACAGGACAGTATGGTCTATTACCCCACAAAAGATATAGAGGGAACGCCTGCGGACATAGGTTTGAAATATGAAGAGATTACTCTGAGGACAAAAGACAGCGTTAATCTCTCGGCATGGTATGTGCCTGCAAGGGATGAGCGCGGGGTTGTGCTTTTCTGCCACGGGAATGCGGGCAATATCTCTCACCGCCTGGATTCTATCCGCATATTCCATGATTTAGGACTCAGCGTTCTTATATTTGATTACAGGGGCTACGGAAGAAGTGAAGGCTCACCGACAGAAGAGGGGACATATCTTGACGCAGAATCAGCATGGGAATATCTTGTTAATGTGAAAGGTGAGCGCTCTGAAAAGGTTATATTGTTCGGACGCTCTTTGGGAAGCGCTGTTGCAGCAGAGCTTGCGCTCAGGCACCCAGCAGCAGGCATTATCATTGAATCAGGATTTAAGTCTATTCCTGAACTCGGAGCAAAATTTTTTCCGTATCTTCCCATAAGATTAATCAGCCGCTTCCAATATTCAACCATTGATAAAGTGAGCATGATTAACATGCCTAAACTTTTTGTCCACAGCCCGCAGGATGAGATGATTCCTTATGAGCACGGCGCTGCGCTTTTCAAAAAGGCAGCAGAGTCCAAAGAGTTTCTTCAGATAACAGGCGGGCACAATGAAGGCTTTCTGACATCCGGGAAAGTTTACACTGACGGGCTGGACAGGTTTATCTCAAAATATCTTTAGACGGGTCATAGTATTTCCATTCATTAATTACCTATTTGTCATTCTGGCTTGTCCGGAATCATTCTGAAAGATTCCCGACGTGGCGGGAATGACAGAAGTAACAAATCAAGCATTGGCGAAGTTTAATGGCGGGAGCGTGTGGGAATCGAACCCACCCTTCCGGTTTGTGGCCGGAAACACCGGCTTTGAAGGCCGGGAGGGACACCAGAACCCTATGCGCTCCCAGTGTTGATTATTTTATCAGAACGGCAGGTTAATTTGTAGTTAAGACATTTACAGGGATGTTTAATTGAAAGTATAGTTTAGTTCTTTGCGGCCTGATATGAATTTTGAGGTTTAATCGCGTAAAGTTTTTTTACTGGCCGGTATGGGGCCTAAAAAAACTTTTGAACCAAAGACCAAAATAAACATTGACTTTATTCTATTCATAACTTATTATTTTTTACAATTCCACTAAAAGGAACATAAGCCTATGGATGACATTAGGAAAAAAGAAGTCCCCTACTATGAAAGACCAGAATTTAAATTAGTAGTGGACAAATTATTTGAAGACCTGTGGATATACTACAAAATCGATAAGGATATATTAAAAGAGTTATTTTACGATAGGGACATTGAATACAAGCTTTTTTTGCAATTTTTAAGTAGCGAAATTCATCTCGGAAATAACTCAATTATAAGTGGGAATGCAGGTGTAGGAAAATCAAACTTTCTCTACAAACTTTTAACTGAGGAATACCTACAAAAAGAATATAAGTTTTATCCGATTTTTATCGATCTACATTTGCAGACATTAAAGTTTGAAGAACTATTAATTCCTTTTATAGACAACATAGTGAACTACTTTAATACAATTATAAAAAATCCCTTGCACGGTATAGTAAACAATATTGCAAATGTAAATACAAATCTAACAAAAGTTAAACAGCATTTAGAGAAAATTAATTTCCACGAATTGAAAATAAAATTAATAATATTTATAGATGATATGGATTATTATGAAAAAAATTGGTATGAATTATTGAATACCTTATTAGATTTTATAGTTACCCCTAAAGCATCTGTTGTAATCGCTGTAAGACCTTTTCTTAAGAATCAAATTCTATCATCGTTCGATACCAGAATTAAAAAAATCTTTAAAAGAGCCTTTTTTATTGAATTGGGCACATTGAATATTGAGAATATAATTACTGTAAGACTCGCGTGCTTGATGAAGGAAGACAAAGAAAAATCTTTGTTTAAAAAATTATTTACACCTAAAAATCCAATCTTGAAATTAATAAATACTTATGATTTATCTGCCTTTGAAAAATTTGATTATATGCTCTCGTATCGACTAGAAAATTTCATGAGACAAATTTCAAACGGGAATATAAGGGAAATCTATGATATTTCCGCTGAAGTTTTGCCATTTATTTTAAAAAATCAAGGGACTCCCGATCTGCTCAGAACAGAAAGAGATGGCAAAAAAAAGGTCATCGTTGACCACAAAAAAATTATGGAAATTTTTACTGGGCCGACCTCCAAATATAAATTGATAAACCTTCATGAATACAAATCTGCAGGTCCGACCAAAAGTGAAAAAGATAATTCACTACTGCAAAATATTTTAGAAACTATTGATACATTTGCAATTACGAATGACATCTTTTATAAAATTCTCAATGATTTGGGGTATTCCAAGGATAATATACGTAATGGGATAGAACAGTTATTAAATTATCATTTAATAGATGAAGAATTTGGTGACATAGGTGATATTCTAAATAATAGTTTGATAAAAAAATATTATTTAACAGAAAAAGGAAGATTATATCTATACCATATCAGCTTATGGGATGAATATATCAAAAAATTTGGTAAAAGTAATTTGTCAGTTTTTTCAAAGTTCATAAACATAAAAAATGATCCAATAATCTTTGACATCATTGAATTTTTACAACATTTACTATATGTTATGCCTACAGAATATCATAACAAGTTTTCTATCAGGACAAGTAGATTCTATACCTTTTTTATTGATAAATATGGCCTAAAATATAACAAATGTGCAGAGACAGATAATTGCTATATCATGGATAGCGATAAGCTAACTAATTATATTACTAGGTATGCGCTTGTTCACAATAAAGATTCGATTGTAAGCTCTTGGAAAGTTAATAGAAAAAACTACTCTAGATTTGCTTTTTTGGGGAGCAAAATCGAAGAATTAATTAAAGAATTAAAATTGGATAATGTTAATCTTGAGCATATCGTTGATAAAGAATTCTTTCTCAAAATCTTTAACGAGGAAATAAAAGGTGAAGACAAAGATATTCGATAGAGACTGTTACTTCTATAGAAATGAGGAATGTTTATACACTAATAAATATAGCTGTTGGTTCTGTGATGATAAAATGCTAGAAATTAGAGGGTTGGACGAGTATCAACACATATCGATAAATGAAATAAGGAAAAATAGATTTCAAAAATTTGCATTAACATTGCTCAGCTTTATTTTTTCAATTATTGCAGTGGTTCTTTCTTCGATTAAACATTGCTAATAAATGGTATATTCACTATATGCTTCTTATTTTCTAAACAGCATACCATGCCCCCCAGCTCATTTTTAATTTCAACGACTATAATCGATTATTTTTTAGTTCTTTTGCTTCCTGTCATGAATTTTGATATTTAAGTCCATATTATCGCCCACGCGGCGTACTAAGATGGGCTGTTTCTTTTCAAGAGAATCTGCTTGCTCCAAAGATGCTTTTATTCTCTGCTTAGCTAATCTCACATACTCCCGCTCATTATCATATCCGATATAATGCCTACCGTCCTTCAATGCAGCAAGACAGGTTGTGCCACTGCCACAAAACGGGTCTAAAATAACATCACCCGCAAATGTATATAACTGAATCAATCTATGTGGTAATTCTTCTGGAAATGGTGCAGGATGTCCAACACTTCGAGCTGAAACAGCCGGAAAAGTCCAAACACTCTTTGTCCATTCAAGAAAATTTTCCTTTGCAATAGTGTCTTTTTTATGCCCTTTTTTTCGTGAAAATGATTCTTTTGAAAAAATTAGAATATACTCGTGAATATCTCTCAATACCGGATTGCCTGCCGACAACCAACTACCCCATGCAGTTGAAGGGCTCGCACTTGATGCCTTGTTCCAAATTATTTCACCCCTCATTAGAAAACCAATATCAGCCATATCTTCAATAATATAGCTGTGCAAGGGGATATATGGTTTTCTTCCGAGATTGGCAACATTAATACATGCCCTACCACCTGTTATCAGTTTTTTGTATGTTTCCTTGAATGTTTTTTTTAATAATGCTCTGTATTCCTCAAGAGATAGGTCTTCGTCATATTCTTTTTTCACATTATATGGCGGTGAGGTAACCATCAAATGGACACTGCAATCAGGGATTTCATCCATTACCTCGCTGGATTTGCAATATATTTTGTCGAGATTATCTGGTGAAATTGGATTTTCAATAAATTTAACGTATTCAGGAACTTTTTTATCCCCATATAATTTACTGTTGTAAAATTCTGAAGAATCATGATTTATCCTGCCCGGAGTTCCAAAGGAACTCGTTTTAGTACCATTACGCTTGTATTTTTTGAAAGTTTCGCTTTGATTACTCATTGATTAATTTTAAAAAGACCTCTGCTTTCTTCTCATAAGTTTGTTCTTTATTTGCTTTCTCGATGATTTGCCCTAATTCTTTTTTGCTTTTCATACTCGAAAAGTAATTTCTTTCTTCAGACAATAGATCTGCAAAAGCATTTTTTAACTCGATGAAACTGTCAAACCTGTAGAAACCTTGCTTGTCAGTTTTTTTGATATTCTCTCCATCATTATCTAACGGTTTGGGATTAACAGACCAAAAGCCTTGTATAATTCCAGCACTTTTTAGATGATCAACCTTGGAGTAATAGCTATTTGTGATTGGGGTATTCCCCATGATGATAATTGGAACTTTTGAAGCCTTGAAACTTGAAACCCTTATGTTGATGCTTTTGCCAATTGCTTTGAGCATTGAATCAGAGCGTAAAAGGCCGGGATTGCCTTGATGAGTTTTATAGTCGCCGATACAGACTAATGATTTGTTTTTTTGAAGTTCCCAATTCCAAACGACGGACATCTTGACTTCTATTATTGCAAGAATGTCCTCTGGAGCCTGATTAATATTCTTGCTTCTTGAAATAACTACATCGGCAGGAGACATATTTGATAAGGCAATCTCGTTACAGATAGCACCTTGAACTGCAAATAATCCCTTATCTTTAACAATCCCCTGAATTAAGTCAGTTGTCCATTTTTCTGTGAAATTTCCAATAAGTGCATTTCTGCTCTGTAGGGTGCTTTTCTTGCCATCGTAACTTTTTGGCCAATAAGCTAAATATTTACCAGCATCGGAAACATAAAATAACTGTTCAGGCGTTGCAAATTTCTGTGCTTCATTGAAAAACCTCTGTTCTACTTCTTTGTTCCATAGTTTTTCCATATGGCTATTTTACCTTATTAGGCAGGGGTATTGCATATAATTCTATTCTTTTTATTTATATGTATCAATCAATATGCCCGATGGGTATTTACTGGTTTCATAGAGGGAATATAGCACATTTTAGCGTAAAGAATAAAGAGAAAAAATCATTTAAATCAATAGGAATAAATATGCGCTGCATGGTATTTTGTGGTAATAAAGACTAAAAACCAAGTCGGTATTTTATGGGAAGATTATCCTTGCTGTTTTAGGAGCACACTTCACAGGACATTGGATTGAGTTACAGGAAGCGCATGGGATGTGAGGAATGCAGCAAAATTGCAGCAGAAGGCATCCGATTTTAATCAGCGATTGAGATTATTGAAGGCAATCAGGTAAACTTTAGCTATGGAAATTCTTTTTGAAGTCAAAACATCCACAAGCAAAGTTATCAGGACTACTCAAAGCCACTGGGAGCTTATTGCAAAGTTAAAGCATCCGGAGATGGAGGGAAAAGAGGCAGAAGTTAAGAACTGTCTGTCCAATCCAGTCGAGATAAGAAAAAGTTCTGAAGCCCCTGATGTCTATTTATATTATTCGCCATATATGCAATACTATATCTGTGTAGTTGCAAAGCATTTAAACGGAGACGGCTTTATAATAACAGCATACATAACCGATAAGATAAAGGAAGGTGGAACTGTATGGAAAAGATAACAATAACCTTTGACAAGGTCGGCAATACACTTGATGTCTGGTTTGAAAAACCAAGGCCATGCATTAATGAAGAATTGGGTAACGGAGTTATCATCAAGAAAGACGAGAGCGGAGAGATTATAGGCTTTGAGAAAATAAATTATCTCAAACGGGAAAGGCCTGATAAAGTGCAATCAATTCCTTTAGAAGTAGCTGTTGTCTGAAAAACCACTGTAGCAAAAATGTAGCAAATTTGCAGCCGAAAATATCGCCTTTTAAAAGCACGATATTAATATTTTTTGTATCTATCCACTACCCTGTGGCTTCCAACTGTCAGGAGTGTGAGCTTTCCGCCTTCTCTCAGGAAGAAACACCTGTAATGAATGTCAACATAAAATTCCCATTCGCCGTTTAGTTTGTGTATTTTTAGGGATGGATGGGCTGGATTATGACTCAGGAACTTTAATTGTTTCTTGACCTTATTTTTGATCTCTTCCGGAAGTTTTTTATAAGCTTTTTCGAACTCTTCAGTGAGAACTATTTCTACTTGTCCAGCCATTTAACAGCATCTTTAACATCACTGAAGGTTTTTACTCTGCCATGTTTTATATCTTCTTTGGCCCTTTTAATGCTCTCCTGTGTTTCCCTGCGGTTGAATATCTCCATACTTCTTTCGAGTTCAAGAAACTGTCTGTAGATGTTATAAGGCAGTATCACCTCTAAAGGTTTCCCGTCCTTCCCAGTTATGAGCTTTGTTTTTTTCTCTATCTCTGCAATAGTCATCTTGGTATTTAGTATATCATTTTCTTTCAGAATTATCTCATCTTTTTCAGTAACCTTTCGTATAGCAAAAATGCAGCATAACTGCATCAGAAAATATCAGCAAACGCTGATAACACATTCATTTCATCAGACTCAGCAAAATATCAGCGAGTATTGCGAGGATTGAAAGTATGAAGATTATCGCATAGTTCAGGTCTTCGGGTGAGGATTTTATTGATGAGAGAAGATACAGAACTATCTCCCTGTCCTCTTCAGTGAGGCAGGCGTTGGCTTTCACCTTGTCAATAAGCTCAAAATCATCTATAGCCTTTTTCCTCTTCTTTGTTATTCTGTATCTGTAGAGAAAGAAAAAGCTGTATCCGATGATGCCTGTATACCACACAGGCCTTACCCATGAAGGCTCAAGATGCTGGAAAACTATAATTGCCCTGAATGCTATCGCAGAGATAAGGCCGATAACAAAGAAGCCATAGGTTATGTATTTTGGCAGGATATGCGGTCTTTTGTTCATGGATGGTTAATTATATCACAGGATGGTTTCATACACTGATGAGGCAGCCAGCGATGTTTCTGCAACTTAATCCTTTATTCCGATCTCAATCATCTTTGTTTTTATCTCCTTAATCCTGTCCCTTATTGCCGCTGCTCGTTCAAAATCAAGTTTCTTGGCAGCCTCTTTCATCTCCCCCTCAAGCCTTTTAAGCGTTTCATCGTCATATCCGTATCCTGCCTTTTCCTCTGCCGCAACAGGCACTGTCCAGTAATCCGATTCATAGATGGAGCTTAATATATCTTTTATATTGCTTTTAACAGTCTCAGGCGTAATATTCATGTCCCTATTGTACCTTTCCTGTATATTCCTCCGTCTGGTTGTCTCATCCAGAGTCCTTTTTATAGAGCTCGTTATTTTGTCAGCATACAGAATTGCTTCTCCATTTATATTCCGTGCTGCTCGTCCTACTGTCTGTATCAAAGAGCGCTCTGAACGGAGAAAGCCTTCTTTGTCGGCATCCAGTATCGCAACCAGCGACACCTCGGGAAGGTCCAGCCCTTCCCTGAGGAGGTTTACGCCTATCAGCACGTCAAATTCCCCGAGCCGCAGGTCCCTTATTATCTCAACACGCTCAAGCGTAGCTATGTCGGAATGCAGGTATCTTACCCTTATGCCGAGATTGGCATAGTAGTCGGTTAAGTCCTCTGCCATCTTTTTTGTAAGTGTTGTGACAAGTATGCGCTCGTTCTTTTCTGCTCTCTTCCGTATTTCCTCTAACAAGTCGTCTACCTGAGATGATACGGGTTTGACTGTCAGTTTCGGGTCCACAAGCCCTGTCGGCCTTATAATCTGTTCTGTGACTCTCCCTCCTGATTTTTCTATTTCATATTGAGACGGCGTGGCAGAGACATAGATTGCCTGCTTTACCCTGTGTTCAAATTCCATAAATGCCAGAGGCCTGTTGTCAAGCGCTGAAGGCAGCCTGAATCCGTAATCAACGAGCGTCTGTTTCCTTGAACGGTCGCCTGCATACATGCCTCCTATCTGGGGCACTGTTGCGTGGGATTCGTCTATCACAATCAAAAAGTCTTCAGGGAAGTAATCAATAAGAGTATATGGCGGCTCTCCTGCTGCCCTTCCGCTCAACTGCCTTGAATAGTTTTCGATGCCGTGGCAGTAGCCGAATTCCCTGAGCATCTCAAGGTCAAACCTTGTCCTCTGCTCAATCCTGCGCGCCTCAAATATCTTTTTTTCTTTCAGAAAAGACTCAATCTTTTCATTCATCTCAGTCTCTATCCTCTTTAACGCCGGCTCAAGCTTTTCCCTCGGCGTTATCCAGTGGCTGTTCGGAAACAGTGAAGCTTTCTCAATCCTGCGTGTCCTGTCGCCTGTCAGGTTGTCGAATTCATTGATTGCATCAATATCACTTCCAAAGAACTCAATCCTTATCCCCCTGTCAAGAGAGAAGGATGGATAGACTTCCACAATGTCTCCCCTTACCCTGAAGGTCCCTCTCCTGAAGTCCGTATCAGCGCGCGCATACTGCATCTCAACAAGCCTTTTCAATATCTCATCCCTATCTGTATGCATGCCCTCCTCTATCAGAAGATGCATATTCCTGTAATCCTCCGGCGAGCCGATGCCGTATATGCAGGAGACCGATGCAACAACGATTGTGTCTCTTCTTTCAAGCACGGCCCTTGTAGCTGAGTGCCGCAGCCTGTCTATGTCATCGTTTATTGAAGAATCCTTTTCTATATATGTGTTGGTGGTAGGGATATAAGCCTCGGGCTGGTAGTAGTCATAGTAGCTCACAAAAAACTCTACTGCATTTTCCGGAAATAACTCCTTAAACTCGCCGTATAGCTGCGCTGCGAGTGTCTTGTTGTGCGCGATGACAAGAGCGGGCTTGTTCACGTTTGCAATGACGTTAGCTATTGTAAATGTCTTGCCCGAGCCTGTTACTCCGAGGAGAACCTGATGTCTCAGTTTTTTTTCTATTCCATCGGTAAGTTCTTTTATTGCCCCTGGCTGGTCGCCCTTTGGCGTGAAGACTGTGGAGATTCTGAAATTGCCCATAGGGGATTTTAAGCCTTAAGCACGCCACAATTCAACATTATTCCATGATGTGTATCATAAGGTTATGTCTTTGTCTCCTCGGTTTTTCTTATTGACCCCGTTAGAAAGAAAGCTCCGCTAAAAGGCACTGCTTTGCATGTCCAGGACGTTCTAACGGGGTTGACAAACCAGCGTGTAACTTGGTATAAAATCTAACCCTGTGAGGATTCTTCTTCAGAAAAAAATCTAACGATGGGAGGGAATGGCATGAAATTAGCTGTATTTGTCAGTGATTTTAAATTGGCAAGTGATACGCTGGACAGATTAAAGGCCGATAAGCTTGGCATTATATTTGTGGCAAACGGTGTTTATCACGCGACTACAAAAGAAAACGGGAAATCGTCCGTTCTGCTGGATAAGGCGCCGAATTTGTATGCACTGTCCGAAGATATCCAGACAAGGGGAATGAATGATGCAGATGTTGACAAGCGCGTAAAGGTTGTAAATTACGGTGACGTGGTGGATATTATCTTTAATGAATACGATAAATTAGCGTGGCTTTAGGAGGTATAACATGGCAACTTTAACCATAGGATGTTTTCCCGGAGTTGTGGGCAATATGAGTTATGACTTTGTCGTAAAACTTGCAGATGCAGCAGTTAATAAAGGACATAAAGTGAATATCTGGTTTTCAGGCAATGCTACCGGGTCTGTCAAGTCTCACCAGAAACACTTAAAAGACTATCCAACAGGTGAGAAGCATTTAAAGGCGCTTATTGAAAAGGGTGTTGAGATATGCACATGCGAAGCATGCACAGTGGCAAGGGGCATTCAGAAAACTGAAAGCATAGAAAAGGTGCAGTGGAATGCCATGCACTGGTATCTTGCAAAAATACACGCCTCGGACAGAGTGCTTCAGATAGGAGGGGAATAAGATGGGTGATGTAAAACTTGCCTTTGTGGTTCAAAAACCTCATTATAAAGGTGAAACATCAAGGCTTGCGATAACACATGCAATATCTTATCAGACTGTTGAAATACTGCTTGAGGATGGCGATATAGTAACGCCGACGTTATGTTTTGTGGGTGAAGGCGTGCTTGGGCTTCAAAAGGGGCAGAAGGCAATGGACATGTACGGAGTAACGAGCACGGAGACCCATCTTAAAAATTGTCTCCTTGTTGACCTTGATGTGCTTGTCTGCAAGGAAGACCTTGCTAAGTATGGCATTCCCGAGGATATGATGCCTGATGCTGAAGAGATGGGCGCTGACAAGAAGATAAAGGTTGCTCCGTTTTCTGAGATACAGAAAGCGATGGAAGACGCAAAACACGTATTGTTCTTTTAATAAAAAAGGAGGGTTACAATGGGAGAATTAAGCAGTAAAACACCGGAACAGGTACTTGACGTAATGGGCAGGGTATGCCCTTATCCATTGGTGCTGGCAAAGAAGGCTGTGGAGAAGATGTCAAGCGGACAGATATTGAAAATACTCTGTGACGCGCCTGCGTCAGCGGAAGATTCCCTTCCAAAATGGTGCGAAAAGCAGGGGCATAAGTTTGAAGCAGTAAAGGACGATGCAAAAGGTACCTGGGATATTTATATCCAGAAGGGTTAGGATTTTAGACGCAGAAAGGATGAGACAGATAAGTGTCTCATCCTTTTTTTTGAGATCCGGCCGTTGTGCCGCATAGCCTTTATTCGTTGAATTTTTTCACACCGCCGGCATTCCCCAAAATACAATAAAATAAAATATTTGGAAGTCTAATCCAACAGCAGTATAATCTTTGTATGTACAAGAAAATTCTCACCGCAGTGAATGAACACCTTAACTCGGAGGTTACTGCAAGGTATGCGATGAATCTTGCAAGGGTAAGCGGCGCAAGGCTTTATCTCTGCTTTGTCGCTGAGAAAGAAATGACGGCCCCTACAATTAACAGGGCAAAGGAGGCGGTGGAGCGGATATTTCTCGAGGCAGAAAAAATCGGCATAGAGATAGAGGCTATAACAGAGACAGGAGACCCTGTAAGGAAGATAGGCGAACTTGTAAGGGGCGAGGGCATAGATATTGTCTTTGCCTCAACAAGGAAGGAAGATATTGAACGGAGGTTTTTTACAGGCACTGTCGCAAGACGCCTTTCTCTGAGTCTTTCCTGTTCAATGGCTATCGTCAGGGTGGTGCACACAGGCAGGATACGTCCGGGAGAAATACTCGTACCTCTCAAGGCACGGATTGACCGTGTTGAAGAAAGGGCATATTTTACGGCAAAGATCGCGCAGGCATTCGGCTCAAAAGTTTTTATATTTCACTCTCCGGAAGCAGTATCAAAATTTTTTCATGGAGAAATTCATCTGACGCCGATTGAATGGGAAGAGAAACTTCCCAAAGACATATCAGATTTCATGGAGCATATGAGGAGATACAGGATTGCCCATGCGGGGAAGTCTGTTCCCGGAAGCATAGGCAGGATGATTACGATAGAGGCATTCTCTAAGAGGCATGACCTTATAATAATGGGCGCCAGCCAGAGGAGCATGCTGAGTTCTATATTAAGAGGAAATCCTGTTGAGGAAGTGCTGAGAAATACTCCCTGTGACCTTATAATTTTAAAGCCAAGACGTGAATAGAAGTATATTTTACGAGGGCGTTGCAAACTCTGTCATGCTGGCTTGTCCAGCATCTTTCTTTACGATTCCAAACAAGTCGGAAAGATTCCCGACAAGCGGGAATGACAGTGAATGCGCGATTATTTTTTTGACGCTGAGTATAAAAGACAAGATTGCCACGCCTTTGGCTCGCAATGACAGAACTAAAATAGTTTATGAAAATACATAATCTCACAAGAGAAGAAGTCTTACTCACACTTGTTACGTCAGAGAACGGGCTTTCAGAAGAGGAGGCAAAAAGGCGGCTTTCCGAGTTCGGCTTTAACGAGATAAAAGAGGCAAAGAAAAAACCTCTCTATATCAAATTCTTTAAACAGTTCACTCATTTTTTAGCGATACTCCTCTGGGCCGCAGCCTTTATGTCATTTTTGTCTGAATACTTCCATCCGGGCGAGGGCATGCTCACCCTCGGCATAGCAATAATAGCCGTCATATTCATTAATGCAGTGTTCACCTTTATTCAGGAATACCGCGCTGAAAAGGCGCTTGAAGAATTAAAAAAACTACTTCCATTTTATGTGAAGGTTTTAAGAGACGGGAAAGAAAAAGAAATCTATGCGCGTGATGTTGTCCACGGCGACGTCCTCCTGCTTTCAGAGGGCGATAAAGTCCCTGCGGACGCAAGGCTCATAGAGACTTCAGGGTTGAGAGTGAATAACGCTCCTCTTACGGGTGAGTCAGAGCCGATGCTGAGAAGGCATGAGGCATATGAGGGAGAGTTTATCGAGAGCCATAATATTGTCTTTGCAGGCACGGCAGTTGTGAGCGGTTCAGGAAGGGCGGTCTCATTTGCAACGGGAATGCAGACAGAGTTCGGGCGCATAGCGCATCTGACAGGCGCTGTAGAGGCAGGTCTCAGCCCTCTTCAAAAAGAAATTGTTAAGGCTACAAGAGTCATTGCCGTAATAGCTGCTGTGGTTGGAGTGTTCTTTTTTTTACTTGGGTTTTTAATGGGCAGGACTTTTTGGCACAACTTCATTTTCGCCATAGGAGTAATCGTAGCTCTTGTGCCGGAAGGAATGCTTCCTACTGTAACGCTCGCCCTTGCAATGGGAAGCCAGAGGATGGCGAAGAGAAAGGCATTAATCAGAACCCTGACTTCTGTTGAAACGCTCGGCTCTGTAACCGTGATATGCACAGATAAGACAGGCACGCTCACTCAGAATAAGATGGCTGCAACAAAGGTATGGACTATAGACGGGGAAGAAAAGACACGGGAGAGCTTGCTGAGAACAGCGTATCTCTGCAACAACGCACGTTTTATTGAAGGACAATACAGCGGCGATCCGACAGAAGCAGCATTGCTTAAGGCTGCAAGAGAGACAATAGGAGATTTTAAAGGCGAACGCATAGCGGAGATACCTTTTGACTCCGAGAGGAAGATGATGACTACTCTAAATATAGTTGAAGGCAGGATGTTTGCTTTTTCAAAGGGCGCGATGGAAAGTGTCCTTCCCTTATGCAGCCATCTGCTGATTGATGGAAAAGAGGCCCTGATGGATGAAACGATAAGGAGAAGAATCAACGATGAATATCATTCCATGATGGATAGGGGGCTGAGGGTGCTTGCCTTTGCATACAAAGAGATTAAGGAAAATTCAAAATTTAAAATTCAAAATTTAAAACTGGAAAGTGAAAAGTTAGAGAACCCCGAACTCGAAAGTGATATGGTCTTTGCCGGATTAGCAGGGCTTGAAGACCCTCCAAGGCCGGAGGTGCCGGAGGCAATCAGAAAATGTCATGAAGCAGGGATAAAGGTAATAATGATTACAGGAGACGCAAGCAGGACTGCGGTTGCAATCGCAAAAGAGATAGAACTTGTTAGAGGGAATCCCGTTGTTATTGAAGGGCCTGAGTTTATCCTGATGAGTGATAAGGAATTGAGGGAGAAACTTTCAGGAAAAGAGGTTATATTTGCACGGATGACGCCCAAGCACAAGATGAGGGTTGTATCAGTATTACAGGAAGAAGGCGAGGTTGTAGCTGTGACAGGTGACGGCGTTAATGATGCGCCGGCGCTTAAAAAAGCTGATATTGGAATAGCGATGGGAATCTCCGGCACTGACGTTGCAAAGGAGGCGTCTGATATGGTTCTGCTTGATGACAATTTTGCAACCATCGTGAATGCTGTTGAAGAGGGGAGAACAGTTTATGGGAATGTAAGGAAATTCATCACATACTTCTTTACATCAAATGTAGCAGAACTCGTTCCTTATATAGTTTATATGCTTTTCAGGGTTCCCCTGCCGCTTACAATAATGCAGATACTTGCCGTTGATCTCGGGACAGATTTGCTTCCCGGCCTTGCCCTCGGCGCTGAAAAACCGACAAAAGAAATTATGAAACAAAAACCGAGAAGTCCAAAGGATAGTCTCCTCAATGCAAGAGTTTTGCGCCTCGCATTTTTATTCCTCGGACCAATCGAAGCAGTTGCGGGTTTGTTTGGCTTTTTTTATGTGCTGAAATTAAGTGGATGGCAAGGGGAAATGCTGCCTGCAAACAATATGCTGTACATGCAGGCAACGACTGCCTGCCTTACAGGAATCGTTGTTGCACAGATAGCCAACGTATTTGCCTGCCGTTCATCCAGCGAGTCCGTGTTCAGCATCGGATTTTTCTCGAACAAACTGATATTCGCAGGAATAGCGTTTGAAATCGCCTTGCAAATATTTATCGTCTATCATCCGTTGGGGAATAAGATATTTGCGACCTCTCCAGTTGCAGCGCAAATGTGGCTTATTCTAATACCATTCGCGGTATTACTCTTTGCAGCGGAGGAGCTGAGGAAGTTTATGGCGCGATATCGGTTGAGGTAATTCTGACTATTGACAATTCACAGTGGAAGGAGTAGATTAAAATCAAATAGCAGCCGAAGTCCATTCAAAGAATGGACGCGGGGGACCCAATTAATGGGGCGTATTTCCCGGTAACATCGGGAATAGGGAACTTCCAGTCCCGAGCCCGTCAGCTAACCTCGCAGGCGTTTGGAAGGGCAAAGGTTAGAAAAGAAGACCGCCGCCCGGCGGTTTTTTATTTCCCTCCTTAGCGCCCATCAGAGGAGGAGATATGTCTATCAAGAGTTTTCTCATAGGCAACCCTATTGAAACTATGAAGGAGAAATACGAGCGCCTTTCAAAAACAATGGGGCTTGCTGTTTTTTCATCGGACGCCCTTTCATCAGTTGCATACGGAACAGAGGAAATACTTTTTGCACTAATCCTTGGCGGGACTGCGCTGCTCTATCTGTCCGTGCCTATTGCCATTGGTATAGTTATATTGATTGCAATTGTGGCCACATCTTATTTCCAGACTATTCATGCATATCCATCAGGCGGAGGCGCATATATAGTTGCGAAAGAGAACCTCGGCACATATCCGGGGCTTGTGGCAGGCGCAGCGCTGCTTATTGATTATGTTCTAACAGTTGCCGTTAGTGTTTCAGCCGGCATAGCAGCCATTACATCGGCATTTCCGGATACACGGAGTTATACAATTACAATGTGCCTTCTTGCCATAATCTTCATTATGGTAATCAACTTAAGAGGCGTCAGAGAGTCAGGAAGGATATTTTCGTTTCCGGTATATCTTTTTATTGGAAGCCTGCTTCTTTTGATCGCAGCCAGTTTTACAAAATCGTTCTCAGAGTCTCACCAGGTTTTAACAGGACACCTTGCAGCAACCTCAAATGTTCTGCCGATATTTATCATATTGAGGGCATTTGCTTCAGGTTGTGCAACGCTTACAGGGATTGAGGCTGTATCAAACGGCGTCAGAGCCTTCAAGGCCCCTGAAGCAAGAAATGCAGGCCTCACACTCACATGGATGGCAATAATACTCGGCGTGCTCACAATAGGGATAGCTTTTTTTGCAAACCATTACGGGATACTTCCTAATGAAAATGAGACCGTTCTTTCCCAGCTTGCAAGGACAGTGTTTTCAAAGGGGATTATCTACTACACGATCCAGTTTGCAACTGCCTTGATACTTATACTCGCAGCAAATACCTCATTTGCAGATTTTCCGAGACTGTCCTCTATCATGGCAAATGACCGTTACCTGCCGAGGCAGTTAAGCAACCGTGGTGACAGGCTTGTGTTTTCAAACGGCATACTTCTGCTCGGCTTTTTCTCAATTCTGCTTATAGTGCTTTTCAAGGGCGATACGCATTCTCTTATTCCACTTTACGCCGTAGGTGTCTTCACGGCATTCACACTTTCACAGGCAGGAATGGTCAGGCACTGGCTCAGTTACAAAGGAGCCGGTTGGCGCAAGGGAATCTTCATAAACGGGATAGGCACTATTACAACAGCAGTCGTTCTCATTATCATCGCAACCGAAAAGTTTACTCATGGCGCATGGATTGTGCTCATAGCAATACCCGGCCTTGTGTTTCTGACACAGAAGATACATCAACATTACCTCTCGGTCGCAGACCAGCTCTCTGTCGAGCAATGCCTGCCGGATTTGAAGGAATTCAAACACCATTCTGTAATCATCCCTGTTTCAGGGGTTCAGCAGGCGGTGCTCAGCGCAATACGATATGGAAAAGCATTGTCTGATGATGTAGTTGCATTATATGTATGCCTTGATGAGATGGAAACAGCAAGGATAAAACAAAGATGGGACAGGCATTGCATGGGCGTTCCTCTTCTAATATTTGATTCTCAGTATCGCTCCATAACGCAGCCGCTCATAGAATATATAGACGAGGTGCAGAATGCATATAAGGATGGCGTAATTACAGTCGTTCTCCCGGAGTTTGTTCCGTCAAAATGGTGGCATCATCTCCTGCATAACCAGACGGCTCTATTCATAAAAGGAATTCTGCTGTTTAAGAAGGGAGTAGTATCCACAAGCGTTCCGTTCCATCTGAAGACATGAGCGCTTCTCTCTCCTTGACTTGCCTGAGAGGCAATCATTATACTTTTAACTTAAACATAAAATTTTATAGGGGAAATGATGGAAGAGATAAACGAACTTATAGAGCAACGGATTAAAAAGCTTGATGAACTCAAGGCTTTGGGCGTAGAGCCTTTTGGCGGCAGTTTTGATATAAAGGACTACGCTGAGGATTTAATTAATAAGCACAGTTCTACAACCAAAGAGGAACTGGAGGCGTCCCCTGTCCAGTGCGTAATAGCCGGAAGAATAATCATGATGCGTGATTTTGGGAAGGCTGCATTTGCGCATGTGCAGGATTCAACTGCAAGGATTCAGGTCTATTTTAGAAAGGACATTCTGAATGAAAAATACGGCGTCGTTAAAAAACTGGATATCGGAGACATCGTCGGGATAAGCGGGAAACTTTTCAGGACAAAGACGAATGAACTCACAATAGAGGTTGATGATTTTAAATTTCTCACAAAATCACTGCGGCCTTTACCTGAGAAGTGGCACGGCCTTAAAGACATAGAGACGCGGTACAGGCAGAGGTATGTTGATCTCATTGTCAATCCGGAAGTTAAAGAAACATTCAAGAAAAGAAGCTCAATCGTAAAGGCTGTGAGGGATTTCCTTGAGACAAAGGGTTTTATTGAAGTAGAGACTCCTATGATGCACCAGATACCGGGAGGTGCGGCTGCGAGGCCTTTCAAAACACATCACAATGCGCTTGATATGGAACTATATCTCAGGATTGCTCCGGAGCTTTATCTCAAGAGACTGCTTGTCGGAGGATATGAAAAAGTTTATGAACTTAACAAAAATTTCAGGAATGAAGGTATCTCAACAAAACATAACCCTGAATTTTCAATGCTTGAATTTTATATCGCATACAAAGACTACAATTATCTCATGTCTCTGACAGAAGAGCTTATATCTTATGTGACAGAGAAGACACTGGGGACTTTGAAGGTTCCATTTGGAGATGAAGAGATAGATTTTACCCCTCCATGGCCCATGATACCTTTTCTTGATTCGCTGACTCAAAAAGGCGTACCCGCAGACAGTCTGAATGATATTGACAAGGCAGCAGCATGGGCCAAGGCAAATAAAATTGAGATAGGCAAAGGCGCCTCGATTGGAAAGGTTCTCGATGAGATTTTCAAAGAAAAAGTTGAGCCGTATCTTACGCAGCCGACATTCATAATTGATTATCCAGTTGAGCTCTCACCTCTGGCTAAGAGGAAAAAAGACAGCCCTGAACTTGTAGAGAGGTTTGAACTCTTTGTTGCGGCGAGGGAGATTGCCAATGCATTCTCAGAACTCAACGACCCTATGGACCAAAGGGAGAGATTCCAGAGGCAGGTGGAGGCAAAGGAAAAGGGAGACGAGGAGACCATGTGGATGGACGAGGATTTTATCCGAGCCCTTGAACACGGAATGCCTCCGGCAGCAGGCGAGGGCATAGGAATTGACAGGCTTGTTATGCTGCTTACAAATGCACAGTCAATAAGGGATGTAATCCTTTTCCCGCAGTTAAAGCCAGAGGCGTAAAGAGCCTGCCTTGGGTAATGTTATAATAAAGCAGCAAAATCCTTTAAGACGTATGCGCTTTCCTGACGAAGAGTCAAGGTTCCCGTGGCTGTCAATGCTGCTTGATTCCTATGCAATAATTGATGAAGGAATTTCCGCTGCAATAGTCAAAGAAGAAGCCGGGAGAAATATTAAACTTGCATGCAAAGAAGGCTGCGACAACTGCTGCAGGGTGAATAAAGACATCCCTGTTTATCCAATAGAACTTGTGGGGATTTACTGGTTCTCTACTGAAAAGGCAGCGCAGCCTATCCGTGAGACACTTAAAAGACAACTCTCAAGCCATACAAAAAGCGATCCCTGTCCTTTTCTCATTAACAACTCTTGCTCTATCTATATTGTCCGCCCTGCTTCGTGCAGGCAGTTTGGCGTCTTCAGCAAGCCGTGCGATAAAGGCGAAGACCCGTACTATACGCGAAGGGATGACGTCCTGACGCCGATAGAGGATTACACCAAGAAGGCTTTTCTGGCGACACTGCCGTTTTACGGCATAACCGATGAGAATGACAAAATCCATTTCATAGAAAACAATCTCATCCATGCACAGGCTGTCAATTTGCAGGCATACGACTGGAAAAAACTTACTAAGATAATGGATGATTTTGATTCTAAGAAGTCTTAAAGCACTTGGGTAATTTTCACCTCCCTTCTTAAAAACCTTGTGGTATAATGGGGCAAGTTAAGCGGTATTTTTCAATCCCCCTTTTTTAAAGAGGGGCAAAGAGGAGATTACTAAATGAAACAATTTATTAAGTTCCTTTCGCTTATGGTTGTTGCCTTCCTATTTTTAACAACCGGCACAGCCTTGAGCATGTCCCTTTAGTTGTTGAAGTAGGAAGCGACCTCGATTAAACTATTTCATCCAAAAACTCATTTAAAGGAGGTCGCTTCTATGAGTAAAAGATACCGCAAGATGGCAAAAAAGGCAAATGGAAAGATTAGGGAAATAAGGGACGGGCAGGTCATACTGGAAATACCGCTACCAGTAGCCGATGTCCTGGCAGGCATCCCTGAAGCAGTGGAGGGCTTATCACAAGAAGTAGGGCTGATGCTTATATGGGCGGGAATTAAGTCGGAATGCGAAAAGATAGCTGGTAGGAAAGACACAAAGAACCCTTTAAGGACAGCCAACTGGTGGGCGGTGGCAGCCCTACTAAGTGCCGAGAGGAAGTTCAAGCGTGTGAAAGGTTACAGGGAAATCCCAAAACTCATAGCTGCTTTGCAGCAAAAAAATCTTTACAGAAAGGAGGTTTGCAGCTTAATATATGGGCAAGAGCGTCCTTCCTACTTCAACTAAAGGAAGGGACAATATCTATAATTTTGTTAGAGATAAAAATGAAACGGCAGGAAAGGGGGAAGATAAAATGGAAACAAAGGGAATATTAAGGATGGTTTTAGTGTAGGGTTTGACGAAATTAGGAACAACTGGTAAGTTAGTCCTCCGGAAGGAGGAAGCAGATGGCAAGAAAGAAATGGAGCGCAGAAGAGAAGCAGAAAATGGTATTGGCAGGCTTGAGGAATGAGGCGTCAGTAGCA